>JAOPWK010000059.1 GCA_025965735.1 Frankiales bacterium | reverse complement strand
TGGGAGCAGACCGGCCTGCCGCTGGTCGCCGGTCAGGTCGAGGCCGACGTCGTGCACGCCCCGCACTACACGATGCCGCTGCGCGCCGGGCGCCCCGTGGTCGTCACGCTGCACGACGCCACCTTCTTCACCGAGCCGGCGATGCACTCCACCGTCAAGGGCACCTTCTTCCGCTCCGCGACCCGCACCGCGCTGCGCCGCGCTGCCCGCGTCGTCACCCCGTCCAAGGCCACCCGCGACGAGCTCGTGCGGGTCGTCGACGCCGACGCGACGACCATCGACGTGGCCTACCACGGCGTCGACCAGCAGACGTTCCACGTGCCGACCGATGCCGAGAGGGCCCGCGTGCAGGCGCGTCTCGGCCTGGCCGGCCAGTCGTACATCGCCTTCCTCGGCATGCTCGAGCCGCGCAAGAACGTCCCCGGCCTGATCCGCGGCTGGGTCAAGGCGTGCGAGGGGCGCGAGCTCACGCCGGCGCTCGTGCTGGCCGGCGGCTCCGGCTGGGACGACACGATCGACGCGACCATCGCGGAGGTGCCGTCGCACCTGCGGGTGCTGCGCCCGGGCTACCTGCGCTTCACCGACCTGCCCGGCTACCTCGGCGGCGCCACGCTGGTCGCCTACCCCAGCCACGGCGAGGGCTTCGGCCTGCCGGTGCTCGAGGCGATGGCCTGCGGTGCACCGGTCCTCACCACCGACCGGCTGTCCCTGCCCGAGGTCGGCGGCGACGCGGTGGCCTACACCGAGCCGGACCCCGATGCCATCGCGCAGCACCTCAACGCGCTGCTCGACGACCCCGACCGTCGCGCGCAGCTCGGCGAGGCCGGGCACCAGCGCTCGCTCGAGTTCACCTGGGCGGCCAGCGCCGAGGCGCACATGGCCGCCTTCGCCCGCGCCCACGAGCAGTGAGCGCCTCTGCACTGTGAACGACGTGCTCCGCGTCGTCGTCGTCACGTACTCCCCGGGCGAGTCGCTCGGCCACTTTCTCGACACCCTGCGCACCGCGACGAGGCGGCCGTACGAGGTGGTGCTCGCCGACAACGGCAGCACCGACGGCGCCCCCGAGGCAGCGGTCGGGGCTGACGTGCGCCTGCTCCGGACCGGCGGCAACCTCGGCTACGGCAAGGCGGCCAACCTCGGCGCGTCCGGCTTCGAGGGGGAGTGGCTGGTCGTCGCGAACCCGGACGTGACCTGGTCCCCCGGCTCGCTGGACGCCCTGCTCGACGCGGCCGACCGCTGGCCGCGCGCGGGCTGCCTCGGACCGGCGATCCGCACGCCTGACGAGCAGCTCTACCCGTCGGCCCGCGCGTTCCCGTCGCTCGGCCGCGGCATCGGCCACGCGACGTTCGGCTGGTGGTGGCCGGCCAACCCGTGGACCCGCGCCTACCGCGCCGAGGCGGGCTCCCCCGTCGAGGGCACCACCGGCTGGCTGTCCGGCTCCTGCATGCTGCTGCGCCGCGAGGCCTTCGCCGCCGTCGGCGGCTTCGACCCTTCGTACTTCATGTACTGCGAGGACATGGACCTGTGCCGGCGGCTGGCCGAGAGCGGCTGGTCGAACGTCTACGTGCCGGGCGCGGTCATCACGCACCAGGGCGGTCACGCCACCTCCCGCTCCGCGGGGCCGATGCTGCGCGAGCACCACCGCGCGCTGTACCGCTACCTGTCGCGGCAGTACGCCGGACCGGCGTGGGCGCCGGTGCGCGCACTGCTCGGCGTCGGCCTGCTGCTGCGCTACCTGCTGGCCGCGCGGGTGCGCGCGGTCGGCGAGGGCGCGGCCCCCACCCGGTCCGCGGACGTCCTGGAGGAGTCGTGAACACCCCGTGAGGCACGCCCTGATCCTGGCCGGCGGCTCGGGCACCCGCCTCTGGCCGTTCTCCACCGCGGCGCTCCCCAAGCAGCTGGTGCCCCTGCTGCAGGGCCGTTCGCTGCTCGACATCGCGGTGGCGCGAGCGACGTCGGTCGTGCCGCCGTCGCAGGTGTGGCTCGGGGCAGGGGAGCAGCTGCGCTCCGCCGTCGAGGAGGTCGAGGGGCTGCAGGCGGACCGGCTGGTCGTGGAGCCGTCCGGGCGCGACACGCTCCCCGCCGTCGCGCTGGGCTGCGCCGTGATCGCCGCGCACGACCCGGACGCCGTCGTCGCCGTGCTGACGGCAGACCACCTGATCGAGCCGCTGGAGTCCTTCGCCGCCACCCTCGACGCGGCCTTCGCGCTGGCCGAGGCGCGCGACGACGCCCTGGTCACCTTCGGCGTCGTGCCGGACCACGCGGCGACCGGGTTCGGCTACCTCGAGCTGGGCGAGCCGCTGGACGGCGGCGGTCACGTCGTGACGACCTTCCGCGAGAAGCCGACGCTGTCGGTCGCCTCCGACTTCCTCGCCGCCGGTCCGTCGCGGTACCTCTGGAACAGCGGCATGTTCGTGTGGCGCGCCGCGACGCTGCTGCGCGCGGTGGACGAGTTCGTGCCGCAGTCGGCGCCGGTGCTGCGCGCCATGGGAGCGGCGTACGGCACCGCCGACTGGGAGCCGCTGGCGCGCGAGGCGTGGCCGACGCTGGCCAAGCTGTCCATCGACTACGGCGTGATGGAACCGGCCTCCACCTCGCAGGAGTTCACCGTCGCCGCGCTGCCGCTCGCCGCGCGCTGGCTCGACGTCGGCTCCTGGCCGGCCTACGGCGAGGCGGTCGGTGCGGACGACGACGGCAACATGGTCGGCGCCGCCCGCGCCGTCCTGCACTCCAGCCGCGGCAACGTCGTGGCCTCGTCCGACCCCGAGCACCTCGTCACGCTGGTCGGCTGCGAGGGTCTGGTCGTGGTGCACACGCCGACGGCCACGCTGGTCATGCCCGCTGCCGACGCGCAGCGGGTCAAGGAGCTGCACGCCCGCGTCACCGACGACCACCCGGAGCTGGCCTAGCCATGGACTTCTCGCACTCACCGCGCGCCGTCGAGCTGATCGACCAGGTCGGCGCCTT
>JAOPWK010000053.1 GCA_025965735.1 Frankiales bacterium | reverse complement strand
GGACGTCGCCCCCGAGGCGGCCCGCTCGCGCCGCTCGATCCTCACCTCCCACCTCGACCGGGAGGGGCTGCGCGCCGTCGCCGGCTACGACGGTGACCGGCTCGTCGGGATCGCCTACGGGTACCTGGGCCGCCGCGGCCAGTGGTGGCACGACCAGGTGCGCGCAGCGCTGACGACCGAGGTGGCGCAGACCTGGCTGGAGAGCGCCTTCGAGGTCTGCGAGCTGCACGTGCGCCCGGCGCTGCACGGCACCGGCCTGGGCCGCGACCTGCTGCTGGCCCTGCTCTCCGGCACGCCCGCGCGCACCGCCGTCCTCACGACGCCGGACGCCGAGACGCGGGCCCGCCGGTTCTACCGCCGCGGCGGCTGGGTCGACCTGGTGCGCGACCTGCGCTTCCCCGGCGACCCGCGCACCTTCGCCGTCCTGGGGCTGGGGCTCCCGGCAGGCGCGGCAGCGCCGCCCCAGTAAGATCAGGCCAGTGACAGACAGAGCCGTCGTCGTCGGCGCCGGGCACAACGGCCTCGTGGCGGCCTGCTACCTCGCCAAGGCCGGCCTGGACGTCGAGGTGGTCGAGCGCGACACCGTCATCGGGGGCGCCGTCAGCACCGTCGAGCGCTTCCCCGGCTACCGGATGGACCGCGGGTCCAGCGCGCACATCATGGTCCGGCACACCGGCATCGTCGAGGACCTCGACCTGGTCGCGGCGGGCCTCGAGTACCAGGACCTCGACCCGTGGGGCTTCGCGCCGTTCGGCGAGCACGGGATCCACTTCCACGTCGACCTCGACCGCACGTGCGCGTCCATCGAGACCGTCTGCGGCAGCCGGGACGCGGACGCGTACCGCGCGTTCGTCCTCGACTGGTCGGCCCGCAACGTCCGCGTCTTCCAGGCCTTCCAGGGCGCACCGACGATGAGCCACCTCGGACGGACGCTGTGGGGCGTCGGCAAGTCCACCGGGCTGGACGGGATGGAGCTGTCCCGGCAGTTCCTCACCAGCGCCGACTCGCTGCTCGACGAGCACTTCGAGGACGAGCGGCTCAAGACCGCGCTGGCCTGGATGGGCGCGCAGTCGGGGCCGCCGACCCACGAGGTCGCCACCGCCGACCTCGTCGGCTGGAACACCGTGATGCACCTCAAGCCCCCCGGTCATCCCAAGGGTGGCAGCGGCATGCTCAGCGAGGCGCTGCAGACGCGACTGGAGTCCTACGGCGGTCGGGTGCGACTCGGCGACGGCGCCGCCTCCATCACGGCCGCCGGCGGCCGCACCACCGGGGTGCTGACCGACTCCGGCGAGCACCTGCCCGCGAGCGTGGTGGTCGCCGGCTGCCACGTCCTCACCACCGTGGACCTGCTCGGAGACGCTGTCCCGTCGGAGTTCTCTACCCGGGCGCACAAGAGCATCCGCACCGGCAACGGCATCGGCATGGTCGTGCGGCTCGCGACCAGCGCACTGCCGCAGTACGCCGCCGGCACCGACGAGACGCACCGCGCCATGCAGCTCATCGCGCCGAGCAGGCAGTTCCTGCGCAAGGCGCACGGCGAGTACAACGCCGGCCTGCCGCCCGCCGAGCCGGCCGCGCTCGCCATGACGTTCAGCGCCTTCGACGACACCATCGCGCCGCCCGGCAAGCACAACGTGACCGTGTGGGGGCAGTGGCACCCGTACGAGCTGTCCAACGGCGAGACGTGGGACGGGATCCGCGAGCGCGAGGGCACCAAGCTCGTGGAGGCGGTGGACCGCGTCGCGCCGGGGTTCGCGAGCAGCGTCGAGCACATGCACGTGCAGACGCCGCTGGACCTCGAGCGCGAGCTCGGTCTGCGCAACGGCCAGGTCATGCACGTCGAGATGGCCTTCGACCAGATGTTCATGTGGCGTCCGATGCCGGAGCTGGCCGGCTACCGGCTGCCGGGGGTCGACGGCCTCTACCTGTGCGGCGCCTCCACCCACCCCGGCGGCGGCGTCTTCGGCGCCAGCGGCCGCTCCGCCGCCGGCGTCGCGCTGGCCGACCGCAGTCCCTCCCCGCTCGCGCGGGCCGTCAAGAAGGTGCGCCGTGGCTGACCTGTACGAAGTCCTGCTCGTCGACGGTGAGACCCGTTGGCACGCCGGCTGGCTCGTCGACGACGAGACCGAGACCGACGTGCTGCTGCGCTCGGGCAGCAGCGTCCCGGTGTTCTCCAGCCGCGCGGGGCTGGAGCACCACGCGCAGGAGCGACGGCTCGCGCTGCAGGACGACCTGCCGGACGAGATCGACCTGGACCTCGGCGGCTGGCTGACCAACGGCACCCCGCAGCCCGACCTGGCCGAGGTCTCCGAGCTGTGGCACGTGCTCATCGACGACCCGGATGCCGGACGCCCGCTGGCCGGAGAGGCCATCGGCGAGGCGTACGACGACCTGGTCGAGGAGGTGCCGGACTGGTTCGCCGAGCACGGGCCAGCCGCCCGCAAGGCGCTGGCCGACGCGGTGCGCCGGCTGCGCTCGGTGCTGCGCCCTGGCTAGGCGGCTCCCGGTCCTGCTGGCGGTCGCGACCGTCCTGCTGCAGATCGCCTACCCGCTCGTCTCCGGCCAGCCGCGCGACGTCCTCACCGTGGTGACGGTCGTGGCGTTCTTCCTCGCCTCGACCACGCACGCGCTCGTGCACCGCGGTCTGCGGTGGACCGCGCTGTTCGTCCTCGTCACCGCGGGTACCGGCCTGCTCGCCGAGTCGCTCGGCACGTCGACCGGTTTCCCGTTCGGCGACTACGACTACGCCGGCTCGCTCGGGTGGAAGCTGTTGTCGGTGCCCGTCGTCATCCCGCTGGCCTGGGCGATGATGGCCTACCCGTGCCTGCTCGTCGGCCAGCGGCTGGCCCGGTCGCGGCTCGGCGCCGCGGCCGTCGGCGGGTTGGGGCTCGCGGCCTGGGACCTGTTCCTCGACCCGCAGATGGTGGAGGCCGGGCACTGGACCTGGAGCGACGTGCAGCTCGCGCTTCCCGGTTCGCCCGGCATCCCGGCGAGCAACTACCTCGGCTGGCTGCTCGTCGCCGTGCTCATGGTCGGCGTGCTGCAGCTGCTCCCCCGGCACGACGCCGACGACCGGGTGCCTGCCGCGCTGTTCCTCTGGACCTACTTCTCCTCCGTCCTGGCCAACGCCGTGTTCTTCGGCCGCCCCGCCGTCGCGCTGATCGGCGGCGTGGGGATGGGGGTCGTCGCGATCCCGTACGTCAAGGCGCTGCGCTCGTGAGGCTGCTCGCCGGCGCGACCGCCCTGCTGGCGGTGCACGCAGTCGTCAACGCCCGGCTTCTGCGCGTGCCCACGGCCACGTCCACCGACGCGCGGGTGTCGGTGCTGCTGCCCGTGCGCGACGAGGCGGCGCGCGTCGAGCCGACGCTGCGCTCGCTGCTCGCGCAGGAGGGCGTCGACCTCGAGGTGGTCGTGCTGGACGACGGCTCCAGCGACGGCACGGCGGACGTGGTGCGGCGGGTGGCCGACGGCGACCCGCGGGTGCGGCTGCTGACCGGACGGGCGCTGACCGCCGGGTGGCTCGGCAAGCCGCACGCCTGCCAGCAGCTCGCCGAGGCCGCCGCACCCACCAGCGACGTGCTCGTGTTCGTGGACGCCGACGTGGTGCTCGCACCGCACGCGGTCGCCGCCACGGTCGCGCTGCTGGAGGAGACCGAGCTGGACCTGCTGTCGCCGTACCCGCGGCAGGAGGCGCCGGGGCTCACTGCCCTGGTGCAGCCGCTGCTGCAGTGGTCCTGGCTCACGTTTCTGCCCCTGCGCCTGGCAGAGCGCTCGCCGCGGGGGTCGCTGTCCGCGGCGAACGGCCAGCTGCTCGCGGTCCGGCGGACGGCGTACGACCGGGCCGGCGGGCACGCGGCGGTGCACGACCAGGTCGTCGAGGACGTCGAGCTGCTGCGCGCGATGAAGCGCAGCGGCGGGCGGGGCGGCGTCTGCGACGGCACCGCGCTGGCCACCACCCGGATGTACGGCTCGTGGGACGAGCTCGTCGACGGCTACACCAAGTCGCTGTGGACCCTGCCCCTGCCGACCGTGGCGCTGCTGGCGCTGCTCTACGTCGTGCCGCCCGTCGCCGGGCTGCGCGGTTCGCGCGCCGGTGCGCTGGCCTACGCGGCAGGCGTGGCCGGCCGCATCGTCAGCGCCCGGCGCACCGGCGGGTCCGTCGTCGGCTCGGTGGCGCACCCGGTGTCGGTGGCTGCGTTCTGCCTGCTGGCCGGGCGGTCTCGCCTGCACCGGCGCCGCGGCACGCTGGCGTGGAAGGGGCGGTCCCTGTGAGCGGAGGATGCGGTCGGTGCCCGGCGACGCAGGAGCCGGCGTGCCGGCCGCTTCCGGAGCGAACGTCGGTGTCGCGGTGAGCCGCGTCGTCGTCGTGGGGGCCGGCATCGGTGGGCTCGCCGCGGCAGCCCGGCTCGCCGCACTCGGCCACGACGTCACCGTCTGCGAGGCAGCGGACCAGGCCGGGGGCAAGCTCGGGCTGGTCGTGCAGGACGTGCCTGGTGCGGGTGAGTTCCGCTTCGACACCGGACCGTCGCTGGTGACGATGCCGCAGGTCTTCCGCGACCTGTTCGCCGACACCGGCGGCTGGCCCGACGATCTCGACCTCGAGCCGCTCGACCCGGTCGCGCGCTACCGCTTCGCGGACGGGACCAGCTTCGACGCGGGGCACGACCTGCACGCCGCGCTCGAGGCCTGGTCGCCCGGCAGCGGTGACGACTGGCGCGGCTTCACGGCGAGGGCGCAGCGGGTGTGGCAGGCCAGCCGGACGCCGTTCCTGGAGAGCCCCCTGGACGGCCCGCGGACCATCGCGCGGCTCGCCCTACGGCAACCGCGCGACATCGCGGCCATCGCCCCTGGCCGGTCGCTCCGGTCGCTCGGCAAGCGGTACCTGCGCGACCCGCGGCTGCGGATGTTCCTGGACCGCTACGCCACCTACACCGGCTCCGACCCGCGTCGCGCCCCCGCCGCGCTGGCTGCCGTCCCGTACGTCGAGCAGGCCTACGGCGGCTGGTACGTCAAGGGAGGCCTACACCGGCTCGGCACCGCGATCGAGCAGCGTGCGGTCGAGCGCGGCGCGCGGATCCGCCTGTCCTGCAGGGTGTCTCGCATCCTCACGACGGGTGGGCGGGCCAGCGGCGTCCGGCTGCAGTCCGGCGAGGAGCTGCCGGCCGACCTCGTGGTCGCGAACGGCGACGCAGCGCACGTCTACGGCGACCTGGTGTCGGCGCCGTCCGCCGCGAAGCGCCTGGCGCGGGCGACGCCGTCGCTGAGCGGTTTCG
>JAOPWK010000043.1 GCA_025965735.1 Frankiales bacterium | reverse complement strand
TCGAGTGGCCGTAGTCGCTGTGCCCGTCGAACCAGACGAGGTTCGCCTCCGCCGACATCCTCGCCAGCGCGTCGGCCACGTCGCCGCCCGGCGTGAAGAAGCGGGACACCTCGTCGATGGTGTCGATGAAGGCGAACGCCCGCACCTTCGTGAACTGCTCGGACAGCGCGTAGGCCAGCATCAGCGTGAAGTGCGCGAAACCGGCGACGGAGCCGGACACGTCGCAGATGACGGTGAGCTCGGGCTTGTGCGGCTTGTGCGGCTTGTGGTGCGTCACCAGCGGGACGCCGCCCGTGGCCAGCGAGGCGCGCACGGTGCGGCGGAAGTCGAGCCGGCCGCTGCGGCCGAGCCGCCGCTTGGCAGTGAGCCGCGTCGCGAGGCGGCGCGCGAGCGGGAACACCTGGCGGCGCAGCTCGGCCATGTCGTTGCGGCTGGCCCGCAGGAAGTCGACCTGCTCGGCCAGCGGCTGCACGACGTTCTTGGCCAGCGCCTCGGGGCCGCGGTCCTCCGCCAGGCGCCGTCGTACCTCGGACTCGACCATCTCCTGGAACTGCCGGATGCGCTCGGAGATGGTCTGCCGGGCGACCTTCTCGGCCATGCCGCCGCGCTGCTGGCCGGCCAGCATCGCCTCGAGCAGCGAGGCCATCAGCGTCTCGGGCGACAGTCCCCGGAGGACGCGGTAGGAGAACCAGGCCTGGCGACCGGGCTGGGTGTCCGCTCGTCCCAGCTCGCTGACGGTGCGGCGGGCGAAGCGGCGCATCGCCTCCTCGTCGCCGTCGAGCAGGAGCCCCTTGAGGAGCTCCCGGAGTGCGGCGGTGTCGGGCGGGCCGTCACCGTCGAGCTCGTCGAGGTCCGGGTCGCCGTCCTCGGCGGAGGCAGCGTGCGGCTCCCCCGTCACCGGCGGGAACCACAGGTCGAACAGCGCGTCGAAGGCGGGACGGTGCGCAGGGCGCTTGAGGACCGTGGCGGCGTAGGCCGCGCGCAGGTGCTCGCGGTCGAGCAGGTCGACGACACCAAGGGCTCGCGTGGCATCGAGGACCTCGGCCAGCGAGATGTTGAGGCCGGCATCGCGAAGCGCGTGGCAGAAGCCGATCTCGCGCTCGAGCAGCCCGCCGGCTGTCCCCGATGCCGTCATCCTCAGTTCAGCTTCAGCTGCGTGCCGGCGCGGTCGTGGTCGCTGGCGTGCTTGAGCACCACGCCGAGGGTGTCCTTCACGGCCGCCTCGTCGAGGGTGTCGAGGCCGAGCGCGAGCAGCGTGCGCGCCCAGTCGATCGACTCCGAGATCGAGGGCGACTTCTTCAGCTCCATCGACCGGAGCGCGCGGACGGTCCGGACGAGCTGCTCCGCGAGCTGCTCGGCGATCTCCGGCACCCGGCTGAGGACGATCGCCTTCTCGCGCTCGGCGCTCGGGTAGTCCAGGTGCAGGTAGAGGCAGCGCCGCTTGAGCGCCTCGGACAGCTCGCGCGTCGCGTTGGAGGTGAGCAGGACGATCGGCCGGCGCTTGGCGCTGATGGTGCCCAGCTCCGGGATCGTGATCTGGAAGTCGGACAGCACCTCGAGCAGCAGGCCCTCGACCTCGACGTCGGCCTTGTCGGTCTCGTCGATGAGCAGCACGGTGGGGTCCTCGCGGCGGATCGCCGTGAGCAGCGGCCGCGAGAGCAGGAACTCCTCGGCGAACACGTCGTCGTGGATGTCGTCCCACGAGTCGTCGTCCTTGGAGGCCTGGATGCGCAGCAGCTGCTTCTTGTAGTTCCACTCGTAGAGGGCCCGCGCCTCGTCCAGGCCCTCGTAGCACTGCAGGCGGATCAGCTCGGAGCCGGTCGCCTCGGCGATCGCCTTGGCCAGCTCGGTCTTGCCGACCCCCGCAGGTCCCTCGACGAGCAGCGGCTTGCCGAGCCGGTCGGCGAGGAAGACGGTCGTCGCGATCGCGTCGTCGGTGAGGTAGCCGGCGGCGGAGAGCCGCTCGGAGACGTCCGCGACCGACGCGAACTGGGGGCTCTGCACGGGATGCTCCTCCTGAAGACCGAACGTCATTCTGCCCGAGGCAGGCTGCGGCACCGCACGTAGGGTGCTCGCCGCATAACGTCCGTGGCATGACGACCGCCTTCCTCGGCCTCGGACGCATGGGCATCCTGATGGCCGGTCACGTCCTGTCCGCCGGCCACGACCTCGTCGTGTGGAACCGCACGGCGGGCCGGGCCGGCGACCTGGTGGCTCGCGGAGCCCGTGAGGTGGCGAACGTGGCGGACGCCGTCAGCGCGGCCGACCGCGTGGTGCTCATGCTCTTCGGGCCGGACAGCGTCCGGGAGGTGCTGCCGGAGGTCCTCCGGCACGCGCAGCCGGGCACCCTCGTCATCGACAGCACGACGATCGGCCCGGAGGCGGCGCGGGACTTCGCCGCGCTGGCAGCGGCTTCCGGCGTGCGGTACGTCGACGCGCCGGTCGCCGGGTCGACCGGCCCGGCGGCCGACGGAACCTTGGGCGTGCTCGTCGGCGGGGCGCCACAGGACTACGAGGACGCCCTGCCGCTGCTGCACCTGTGGGGGGCGCCGGAGAAGGTCCGCCGGGTGGGCGACGTGGGCGCTGGCAGCGCCCTCAAGCTGTGCGTCAACCAAGGGCTCGGCGTCATGGCTGCCGGCGTCGGGGAGGCGCTGCGCCTCGGGAGCGCGCTCGGCCTGGACCGGGACGTGCTGCTCGACGTGCTGGGGGCGACCGCCTACGGCTGGTACCTCGCGCAGAAGCGGCCGATGCTCGACGCCGGTGACTTCAGCGGGACGACGTTCTCGCTCGACCTGATGGCCAAGGACCTCGACCTGGCGGTGGCCGCCGGCGGCGACCTGCCGGTGACCTCCGCCTGCCTGCAGGCGGCTCGCGCGGCGCTGGATCAGCACGCCGGGCAGGACTACGCCGCCATGACGGCGCACCTGGCCGGCTAGGAGCCGAAGAGCTCCCGGAACCGCTGCACCGCAGCCGCTTCCCGCTCGCGCGCCTCGGCCCGTCGCTGGTCGGCCGCAGCGATGCTCCCGGTGGGCAGGACGGCGCAGGCGAGCAGACCGATGGCGCTGGGGACGAGCCGGCTCAGCGCGTGCGTCAGAGCGCGTTCAGCCGGGCGAGCATGGGCCACCACGTCGTCCTGGGGCGGGTGGAGGCGTAGTCGTAGACGCTCCCGCCCAGGGTGCGCGCGGCGACGACTCCGTCGACGAAGGAGCGGATGTCGCTGTCGCTCACCTGCGTCCCGTCGGCCGACGCGTAGCCCCGCCCGGCGATGTGCACCGGCCGGCCGCTCCACGCCGCGGCGTACCGCGCGTTGGTGAGGGTGTAGTCGCGCACGCAGGCGTCGCGGCAGGTGCGCGGCCAGTACGACATCGGCAGCACGAGGTCGGTGGTGGCGCCGACGGCCGCCCACGGGAAGCCCTCCCACGTCTCGCCGGCGTCGTCGGTGGCGGTCGGCTGCGGCGTGATGGCCGCGAGCGGCGCGGACGTGCGGGCTCGCACGGCCCGCAGGTGCTCCACGGCGCGGGAGTTCATGGTCGCGCGGGACACCTCGTTGCTGCTGCCGATGCCGGTGTGCGCCTCGATGTCGACGCCGAGCGCGTCGAAGCGGCCGCCGCCTGGCGTCACCAGCGTGGCGACGGCCACGGTGCGCCGCAGGTCTCGTGCCATGTCGCCGTAGCCGGGCAGGTACCACCCGACGACCCGCAGGCCCCGCGCGTGCGCGGCATCCACCCAGCCGGGCACGTCGGAGGACATGTCGAAGGACGCGCTGAACCGGCTGGTCTGCAGGTAGACGGTCCGCACACCGCGCGCACGGAGGTCGTCCAGTGCGGCGTCCCGGTCCAGCGAGGGGTAGTCGTACAGGTCGACCCAGGCGCCGAGACCGCGGAACGACGTGAGCGCGTCGATGGCGCTGAAGCCGGTCCAGCTGCCGCCGGCCGGCCGCGTGCGCACGAGGTACCGCCCGCCGTCCCCCCGCGCCGACACCACGACGTCACCGGCGGAGGTGACCACGGCAGCGGGTCCGGAGGTCACCACGCCCTCGAGCCGCACGTACGGGGACCAGCCGGCACCGCGGGAGTAGGACTTCAGCCGCAGGTGGCCGTCGCCGCCGCGGACCAGCACGTCCAGGACGCCGTTGCCGGTGCTGACCGCGGCCGGCTCGGAGTAGAGCGTGCCACCGAGGGAGGTCCAGCGGGACCAGCCGCCGCCCGGGTAGTAGACGTGCTGCAGGCTGCCGTCGGTCCCCCTGGCGAACACGTCCAGCCGCCCGGGTGACATCGCGACAGCCGACGGCGCAGACGCAAGCGTTCCGGCGAGGCGCTCCCAGCCCGACCACCGCCCGGCCGAGAACCACTTGTGCTGCAGCGAACCGTCGGTGCCACGCGCGAACACGTCCAGCCGGCCGCTGGCCCAGGACGCGACGGTCGGTGCGCCGGTGAAGCGACCGCCCAGGTGCCCCCAGGGGCTCCAGCGGCCGTCCACCGCGTACCGGTGCACGAGCTGGCCCTCCCCGCCACGGGCGAAGACGTCGGTGCGGCCAGGGGTCATCGAGACCGCGGCCGGCTTGGACGTGAGGGTTCCGCCGAGCGACTGGGAGGCCGACCAGCGTCCCGCGTCGTCGCGGACCCGGCGCTGCAGCGCGCCGCTCGACGCGCGGGTGAACGCCTCCACCACCCCCGCCTGCGGTGCCGCGAGTGCCGGTGACGCCAGCTCGTGCGCGGCGGTGTCCGCGTACTGCGCCGCCTGCGCCGGAGGGGCAGGGGCGAGCAGCACCAGCGCGAGCAGGACCAGGACGGTGCGTCGCATGGCGACCAGTCTCGCCCCGCGGCCGGGAGGTCGCAGCAGAACCAGCAGAGTCCTAGCGGACGTGCCCGTCACCCGTGACGACGTACGTCGTGCTGGTCAGCTCCGGCAGGCCCATCGGTCCGCGGGCGTGCAGCTTCTGCGTGGAGATGCCGATCTCGGCGCCGAAGCCGAACTCGCCGCCGTCGGTGAACCGCGTGCTGGCGTTGACCATCACCGCTGCGCTGTCGAGCGAGCGGATGAAGCGGCGGGCCTCGGCCAGGTCCCGCGTCACGATGGCCTCGGTGTGGCCGCTCCCCCAGCGGCGGATGTGCGCCACCGCGTCGTCGAGCGAGTCGACGACGCCGACGGCCAGGTCCAGGGACAGGTACTCCGCCGCCCAGTCCTCGTCCGTCACCGGCAGCGCGCTCTGGTCGTACGGGCGCGCCCGGTCGTCCGCGTGCAGCGTGACGCCCTCGGTCTTGAGCGCCTTCACCACGAGCGGCAGGAAGTCGGCGGCGACGTCGGCGTGCACGAG
>JAOPWK010000020.1 GCA_025965735.1 Frankiales bacterium | reverse complement strand
CGGAGGCTGGACGAGGCCTGGACGGCGGTCTGCGCCACCCTCGACGGGCCGCTCGTCGTCGGCGGCCGCAGCGCCGGCGCCCGCGTCGCCTGCCGTACGGCGGCAGCCGTCGGGGCGACCGCCGTCCTGGCGCTCGCCTTCCCCCTGCGCCCGCCCGGCAGCGACAAGGACCGCGGGAACGAGCTCGCCAGGGTCGCGCTGCCGCGCCTGGTCGTCCAGGGCGAGCGGGACGCGTTCGGGGTCCCACCGCAGGCGCACGTCGTCAGAGCTGCCGACCACGCCTTCACGGTCCGCCGGAAGGACGGGCGTACGGCGCAGGACGTGCACGAGGAGCTGCGGGACGTCGTGCGGGCCTGGCTTCAGACGCTGACGTAGACCTCGGCGGCCACGACCGCGTCGACCCGCACGCTGATGCCGTCCACCGTCAGCAGCACCTGTCCGTCGTCCGGCGTGCCGACCTGGACCTCCTGGCCGGGGAGCAGGCGCAGCTCCTCGAGCTCCTCCATGCGGTCGACCATCGTCTGCAGGTGCTCGTCGATGCGGCGCACCACGCAGGAGCCGCCGGGCGGCACCGAGGACAGCTTCTGCAGCGGGCCGGTCTCCACGACGTTGGCCGAGCCGGGGATGGGGCTGCCGTGCGGGCACTGCCCCGGGTCGCCGAGCAGCTCCACCAGGTGCCGCTCCAGGCTGTCGCTGATCGCGTGCTCGAGCCGGCAGGCCTCCTCGTGCACCTGCGGCCACGGCACCTTCAGCACGTCGACCAGCAGCACCTCGGCCAGCCGGTGCTTGCGCAGCATCGAGGTGGCGTACGCCCGGCCCGTCTCGGTCAGGTGCAGGACCCGGTCGGCGTCCAGGGTCACGTACCCCTCGCGCTCCAGCCGCTTCACCGTCTCGCTCACGGCGGGGGCCGACACGCCCAGCCGCTCGACGATCCGCGCCCGCATCGGGACGATGCCGGCCTCCTCGAGCTCGAGGACGGTCTCCAGGTACTGCTCGACCGCGGGGTGGTGGCCTTCCATGCCCGGATCGTACGTCGCGGAGCGGTCCGTGAGAGGTGGGGAACAGACCGCGCGCCGGGCGGTGTTCTTGGCGACGTGCAGGCGCAGAAGCTCCCGAGCCGACTGGTCCCGCTCGTCGCGCCCGGCGATGAGGACCTGCTCGCCGTCCGAGTACCGTTGGACGCGCGAGTCGTCGTCCGCCCCGTGCGGACACCGGTGCAAGAGGAGGTGGGAGCAGTGGCGGACGAGACCATCGAGCAGCGCAAGGCGCGGTTCGAGCGCGACGCCCTGCCCTTCCTCGACCAGCTGTACTCCGCCGCGCTGCGCATGACGCGCAACCCCGCGGACGCCGAGGACCTGGTGCAGGAGACCTTCGTCAAGGCCTTCGCCGCCTTCCACCAGTTCCAGGAGGGCACCAACCTCAAGGCCTGGCTCTACCGGATCCTGACGAACACCTTCATCAACACCTACCGCAAGAAGCAGCGCCAGCCGCTGCAGTCTCCGACCGAGGAGATCACCGACTGGCAGATCGCCGCGGCGGAGGCGCACACCTCCACCGGCCTGCGCAGCGCCGAGATGGAGGCGCTGGACCACCTGCCGGACTCCGACGTCAAGGAGGCCCTGCAGGCGCTGCCCGAGGACTTCCGGATGGCGGTGTACCTCGCCGACGTCGAGGGCTTCGCCTACAAGGAGATCGCCGAGATCATGGGGACTCCGATCGGGACCGTCATGAGCCGGCTGCACCGCGGCCGCCGCGGTCTGCGCAACCTGCTGGCCGACTACGCCGTAGAGCGCGGCCTGGTCAAGGCGACGGCGGGCGACGCGACATGAGCTGCGGCGACCCGCACGAGACCCCCTGCAGCGAGGTCCTCGAGGCCGTCTACCTCTACCTCGACGGCGAGCAGGACGCGCAGCACCACGACAAGGTCCGGATCCACCTCGACGAGTGCGCGCCGTGCCTGCGGCAGTACGGCCTGGAGCAGGCCGTGAAGAGCCTGGTCGCCCGCTGCTGCGGCAGCGACCCCGCCCCGGTCGACCTGCGCGACCGCGTCCTCGTCCGGATCCAGCAGGTCCGCCTGGAGATCGAGCAAGTGGAGTACCGCGCAGAGTGACCTGGCTCGTCACGGGCGGCGCCGGCTACATCGGCGCCCACGTCGTCCGCGCGCTGCAGGCTGACGGCGCCGAGGTGGTCGTCCTGGACGACCTGTCCACCGGCGCCCCGGAGAAGGTGCAGGGCGTCCCGTTCGTCCAGGGCAGCGTCCTGGACCGCGGAGCCACCCGCAAGCTGCTGCGCGAGCACGGCGTCACCGGCGTCGTGCACATCGCCGCCAAGAAGCAGGTCGGCGAGTCGATGGCCGACCCGCTGCTGTACTACCGCGAGAACGTCGAGGGGCTGATCGCCCTGCTCGACGCCTGCCGCGACAAGGGCGTGGACAAGGTCGTCTTCTCCTCGAGCGCCGCGACCTACGGTCTGCCGGACGTCGAGCTGGTGGACGAGGGCACGCCGGGTGTGCCGCTGTCGCCGTACGGCGAGAGCAAGCTCATCGGCGAGTGGGTCCTGAACCACTGCGAGCGGGCGTACGGCATGCGGGCCATGAACCTGCGCTACTTCAACGTCGCGGGCGCGGCCACCCCCGAGCTCGGGGACACCGGCGTCTTCAACCTCATCCCGATGGTCTTCGAGCGGCTGCAGGCCGGCCAGCGGCCGCGGGTGTTCGGGGGCGACTACCCGACCCCGGACGGCACCTGCGTGCGCGACTACGTGCACGTCGGTGACATCGCCGACGCCCACCTGGCCGCGGCGCGAGCGCTGGAGTCCGGTGCGCCCGGTGCGACGTACAACATCGGCCGCGGCGAGGGCAGCTCGGTGCTGGACGTGCTGCGCGTGGTCGGCGAGGTCACCGGCAAGGACACGACGCCGGACGTGGTGGAGCGCCGCCCCGGCGACCCCGCGCGCATCGTCGCCGCCGTGGACCGGATCCGCGAGGGACTGGGCTTCACCGCCAAGCACGACCTGCACGCGATGGTCGACAGCGCCTGGGCCGGCTGGCAGCTGCGCCACCCCGCGGCTTAGGCCTCAGAACGCAGAAGAGCCCCGGCCGCAGCCGGGGCTCTTCTCGTCGCTCTAGGCGTTCGGGCGCTTGCCGTGGTTGGCGGCGTTCTTCTTGCGCCCGCGCCGCTTGCGTCCTCGCTTGGCCATGGTGGTCCTCCCTCTTGACGTCGGCGACCAGGGTTGCACAGAATCGAGGTTGAGCGAAGGACGCTCACCTTGAAGGGCATCAGGAGGGATGTCATGCAGGTCCAGAGGTTCGACCCGTTCACCGTGCTGTCCCGGATGGACCGGGAGTTCGACGAGCTGGTGCGCCGCGGCTGGGCCGGGCGGGAGCAGAAGGCGCCCGCGATGGCCGGCTTCGTGCCCGCGGTCGAGGTGGTGCGCGAGGGCCACGACGTCGTCGTGCGGGTGGAGCTGCCAGGGGTCGACGTCGAGCGCGACGTGGCCATCGAGGTCGACAAGGGCAAGCTGGTCATCAGCGGCGAGCGGCGCGACGAGCGCCAGGAGCAGGCCGCCGAGGGCGTGCTGGTGCGCGAGCTGCGCTACGGGCAGTTCCGCCGCGAGTTCGCCCTGCCGCCGGGCGTCTCCCCCGAGCAGGTCGAGGCGACCTACGACCAGGGGCTGCTCGACGTCCGCGTCCGCGGGGTCGTGCAGCCGGAGCCGGCGACCGTACGGGTCCCGATCACGACCCGGCGGTCGGCGGAGCAGCACGTCGTGGAGGCAGCGCCGGAGGCTGAGTCCGCGCACGCCTAGCGGGGGAGGGCAGGGGCGGCAGCGCACGGCGCGGCCGCCCCTGCCGCTGCAGCACCGCGGCCGTCGTCCCCGCGCCGACCATCCCGAGCGCGACGAGCTGTCCCAGGCCGGCGGCCACGAGCACGTCCCCGGGGCTGACCACCTCCGGGCGCAGCGGCAGCGGCACCGGCAGCACGTCACCGAGCCAGCGCAGGCGGGTGGAGGCGCCGGCCGGCTCGTGCCGCGCGTCCTGCCCGGTCAGCAGGTCCTGGATGCCGATGCCCGCCCGGGTGGAGGCGTCCCGCGACACCGGCATCGCGCCGTTCGCGCCGACGACCAGCGCGTTGCCGAGCAGACCGAGGGCGACCAGACCTGTGCCGCGGATGCCGCGGTTGCGGGACAGGAACCACACGACCAGGCCGGCCGACAGCGCCAGCCCCAGCGGGTAGAGCGGGCCGCCGATGATCGTGCCCAGCAGCTGGGCCAGCAGCGCGCCCACCACGAGCCGGCGGCAGCGCAGCGGGAGCGCCCCGAGCCGGTCCAGGCTGCCGCCCCGCGCCCAGCCGACGGCCAGCGCGACCGCCAGCACTGCGAGCGCGAGGGACACGTGGCTAGTCTCCCCGACGTGCCCGATCCCGACCTGCAGGTGACCAGCGACGCGGGCGTCCTGCGCCTGCACCTCGACCGCGAGGCCAAGCGGAACGCGCTGTCCGGCGACGTGCTGCGGCCGATGCTCGCCGCCCTGCGCGACCCCGGTGAGGCCCGGGTCGTGCTCATCACCAGCGCCGGAGAACGGGTGTTCTGCGCCGGGGCCGACCTGGTGCAGATGGCGCCGGACGCCACCGGCCTGGAGGTGCACGAGGGCCGGGGCCTGCTGCGCGAGGTCGTGCTGGCCATGCGCGCCTGCCCGGTGCCGGTCGTCGCGAGCGTGCAGGGGCTGTGCCTGGCCGGCGGCGTCGGGCTCGTGCTCGGCTGCGACCTGGTGCTGGCTGCCGAGGACGCGGCGTTCGGCCTGCCGGAGGTGGACCTCGGGCTGTGGCCGTTCATGGTCAGCGCCCTGCTCGGCCGGCACGTCAGCCCGAAGCGGGCCATGGAGATGATGCTGTCCGGACGCCGGGTCCCGGCCCGCGAGGCGCTCGAGATGGGGCTGGTCAGCCGGGTCGTCGGCGACCTGCGCGCCGACACCGAGGAGCTGGTCGCTGCGTTGGCCGCCAAGCCGCCGGTGGCGGTGCGCCTGGGCAAGGCCGCGTTCCTCGCCGCCATGGAGACGACGCTCGCGCCGGGCCTGGAGGCCATGCAGGCCCAGCTCTCGCTGCTCAACACCACCGAGGACGCCGCCGAGGGCGTGGGCGCCTTCCTGCAGAAGCGGACCCCGCAGTGGAAGGGGCGCTGACCTCAGGCCTCATAGCGGGACAAGATGGTCACGAGTGACCATGGGCTTGCCGGCGCAGCAGGTTCACAGTGGTGCAGGTCACACCCTGCACCGGAGGTCCGCATGAGCACCGACACCATCGAGCGCGTCGCCTGGCAGGCGTACGCCGACGCGTGCCTCGAGCACGACGGCCGGCACGCCCAGCGCGCCGCGGCCGAGGTCAAGCTGCTGCTCCCACGTCAGGCCTCCCGCACGCGTGAAGGCGGTCGTACGCTGCGCGCATGAGCGAGCAGCCCGTCAACCAGGACACCCCCGGCACCGCCAGCCACGACCCGGACCGTCCCGCGGCCCTACTGGAGTTCATGGCCACCGGCTGGGCGCCCCGCGAGGACGCGCTGCCCGCCGAGCACCCCGCCGCGCCGTACCGCACTCGTCGCCGTGCCGCCCTCGCGCACCGCTTCCAGGGCGAGCGGCTGGTCATCCCGACGGGGACCTACAAGACCCGCAGCAACGACACCGAGTACCGCTTCCGCCCGGCCACCGAGTTCGCCTACCTCTTCGGGTAGCACTAGCCGGACGCAGTGCTCGTCGTGTATAACGGCAAGAGCGTGCTGTACCAGGCGCCGGTCATGGACCGCTCCACGCCGGCCTTCTTCACCGACCGGGTCTACGGCGAGCTGTGGGTCGGGCCGCGGCCGTCGCTGGAGTGGACGCAGGCGCTGCTCGGGGTCGAGACCCGGCCGCTGGAGGAGCTCGACAAGCTCTCCGGCAAGGCCCGCGTCGTGCGCGGCCACGACCCGCGCGTCGAGGGGCTGTTCGAGACCGACGAGGAGGCCGACGCCGAGCTGACGCAGTTCCTGTCCGAGCTGCGCCTGGTCAAGGACGAGCACGAGGTCGCCCAGCTGCAGGACGCGGTCGACGCCACCGTCAAGGGCTTCGAGGACGTCGTGCGCCAGCTCGACCGCGCGAAGGAGACCAGCGAGCGCTGGGTCGAGGGCGTGTTCGGCCTGCGGGCGCGGGTGGAGGGCAACGACGTCGGCTACGGCAGCATCTGCGCCGCCGGCGCGCACGCCTGCACGCTGCACTGGACCGACAACGACGGCCCGGTGCGCGACGGCGACCTCGCGCTGCTCGACATGGGCGTGGAGAACCACGAGCTCTACACCGCCGACGTCACCCGCACGCTGCCGATCAGCGGCACCTTCAGCCCGCGCCAGCGCCAGGTGTACGACCTGGTCTTCCAGGCGCAGGAGGCCGGCATCGCCGCGTGCCGCGCCGGAGCGGACTTCCTGGACCCGCACCGCGCGGCCATGCAGGTGCTCGCGCACGGGCTGGTGGAGCTGGGCGTGCTCGAGGACGCCGAGGCCGCGCTCGCCGAGGACCAGCAGCTCTACCGGCGGTACACCCTGCACGGCGTCAGCCACATGCTCGGCAACGACGTGCACGACTGCGCGCACGCCCGCTCCGAGGTCTACCGCAAGGGGCCGCTGCAGCCGGGGTACGTGCTGACCGTCGAGCCCGGGCTGTACTTCCAGCCCGACGACCTCACCGTGCCGGAGGACCTGCGCGGGATCGGCGTCCGGATCGAGGACGACATCGTGGTGACCGACGGCGACCCGATCAACCTGAGCGCCGCCCTGCCGCGGGACGCGGACGGCGTCGAGGCGTGGATGGCCGGCCTGCTCCCGTGACCTCCATCCGGTCGGAGATGGCCGCCACGGTCTGGAAGGTCGTCGCGCAGGTCGGGCAGCAGGTCGGGCCCGACGACGTGCTGGTCGTCCTCGAGAGCATGAAGATGGAGATCCCGGTCCTGGCCGAGACCTCCGGCACCGTCCGCTCGCTGCCGGCCACCGAGGGCTCGCTGGTCCAGGAGGGTGACGTGCTCGCGGTGGTCGACCCGGCCTGAGGCTCGCGCTTCAGGGACGCACCACTCGCGCCGAAGAGGTCAGCGTGACGTCCTCCATCGAGCCCTTCCTGCGCGCGCTGGTCGAGTGCGGCGGTTCCGACCTGCACTGCAAGGTCGGCTCCCCGCCCCGGGTGCGCATCGACGGCAAGCTGCGCAAGCTGCAGACCCGCGACCTCACCTCCGCCGACACCGACCAGATGGTCCGTGAGGTGCTGCGCGAGGACCTGGTCGAGGAGTTCCACAAGACCAACGAGGCGGACTTCGCCTACTCCATGAGCGGCATCGGCCGCTTCCGCGTCAACGCGTTCCGCTCACGCGGCTCCTGCGGCCTGGTCTTCCGCCGCGTCAGCGTCGGTGCGATCCCGCTGACCGACCTCGGCCTGCCGCCCGTGCTGGCCTCGCTGGCGATGGAGCCCCGCGGCCTGGTGCTCGTCACCGGCCCGACCGGCTCCGGCAAGACCACCACCCTGGCCGGGATGATCGACCACATCAACGCCAACAAGGAGGTGCACGTCGTCACGATCGAGGACCCGATCGAGGTGCTGCACTTCGACAAGATGGCGATGGTCAACCAGCGCGAGGTGCGGGTCGACACCGAGGACTTCGTGACCGCCATGCGCGCCGCGATGCGCCAGGACCCCGACGTCATCCTCGTCGGCGAGATGCGCGACCACGAGACGGTCAAGGCGGGCCTGGCCGCCGCCGAGACCGGCCACTTCGTCATGTCGACGCTGCACACGACCGACGCCGCGGAGACCATCAACCGCGTCATCGACTTCTTCCCGCCGCACGAGCAGAAGCAGGTCCGCCTCGCGCTGGCCGGCGCCCTGCGCGGGATCATCTGCCAGCGCCTGGTGCCGCGCGCCGACGGCGAGGGCCGCTGCGTGGTCATGGAGATCGCCGTGAACACCGGCCGCATCGCCGACGCGATCGCCGACCCGGACAAGACCTCCACGATCCCGCAGCTGATCGCCGAGGGCACCTACTACGGGATGCAGACCTTCGACCAGCACCTGGTCTCGTTCATCCGCGACGGCGTCATCACCCTGGAGGCCGCCATGGCCGCGAGCACCAGCCCGCACGACCTCACGGTCGAGCTGCGCCGCCTCGGTCTGGTCGCCTAGCACCAGTACCGGACATTCCGGACCACGTCCCTAGCGGGGCGGGGACCGGCGCCCCTAGGTTCCGCGCACCCCCGCGACCGAGGAGCCCCGTGCGCCGTCCGATCCTGCTGCTGTCCGCCCTCGCCTCGCTCGCCGCGTCGGCGCTGACCCCGCTCATCCCGACCGCCGCCGCGCACGAGGGCACGTACCCGGTCGTGCTCGTGCACGGCTGGACCGGCCAGGGCAGCTCCTGGAACAGCATGATCCCCAAGCTGCAGGCGCAGGGGATGACGGTGCTCGACTTCGACCCGAACCTCGCCGGCACGCAGGCGATGTCGTACGCGCCGTCCTCCGGGCAGCACGTCCCGCTGCTCGCCAAGCAGGTGCAGGGCAAGATCCAGACGGCGCTGGCCAACAACGGCTACCCGGCCACGCAGAAGGTCGACATCGTCGCCCACTCGATGGGCGGGCTGGTCAGCCGGTTCCTCGTCGAGAAGCCCGGCGCGGACGTCGACTCCTGGACCAGCACCGGCTGGAGCGGCGACGGCGTGGCCGACATCCGGACCGACTGGGCCAGCCGAGTGGACGACCTGATCATGCTCGGCACGCCCAACCACGGGACGTGGGAGGCGTGGGTGCCCGGCACGATCGGCGCCTTCGGCGCGTGGAACGCCAGCGGCGGCGACATGAAGCCCAACAGCGTGTTCCTGCAGAAGATGGGCTACGCGGAGAAGGCCGGCGAGTACTACACGGCGATCGGCGGCGACCCGGCCTACGGCCAGTTCCTCAGGTACGACTACACCGGCGACGGCGTGAAGCACGGCTTCGACGGGGTGGTGCCGGCCGAGTCGCCGGCGCTGACGGGTGCGGACGTCTCGTACGTCAGCAGCAACCACGGCGAGCTGCTCACCCAGGACGCGCCGCTCGACCTGGTCATCGGAGCGCTCGGCTACACCAGCACGCAGACCGGCGGCGGCACCAAGCGGCTGACCGGCACCGCGAAGATCCGGCTGGAGTACGCCGCCATCGCCGCGGACCACGACGCCGGCACGACCGACGAGAACCGGTTCGAGGTGTGGGTCGACAAGGACGGCAACAACGACGGCTACACCTACCTCAACACGATCGCCTACGACCGGGACGCGCCGTTCACGCAGAACTGGGGCAACGCCGGGCCGCTGTCGATCGCCGTCACGTTGCCCGGCACCAGCGCGAAGGTGGACGTGAAGCTGGTGGCGTACGAGGAGGACTGCTGCGGCGCCCGCGAGGCGGTCAGCACGACCTCCTTCACCGACATCACGCTGTCCGACGACCTGGACGGCCAGGACTACTACCAGCGGACGAGCATCGACGACGAGGGCGGCACGAACACCTTCCGCGTCTCGCTGAACGGCGTGACGAGCGACCCGACCTAGCCCGACTTCAGGCCGTGCTCGACGCAGCGGGCGGTCCAGCCCGTCGGCGTCACCTGCACGACCATGCGCCGCCGGCACGACGCGCAGAACCTCGGCGGGTCGAGCTCGGCGGCGCGCCGGCAGGAGGCGTGCCCCTCGGCGGTCAGCTCCTCGCCGCACTGCCCGCACCAGGGGACGAGCGGCAGCGCGTACGTCCGCAGCTGCAGGCCCGGCTCGGGCGACCAGTCGAAGGCCGGCGTGCGCACGAAGCCGAGCCGCTCGTACAGCCGGTGGGCCGAGGCCATGCCCTCCTGCGACGACAGGCGTAGGAGGGAGCAGCCGTCGGTGCGGGCCGCCTCCAGGCAGCTGCGCACGAGCGCCTCGCCGGTGCCGGCGCCGCGCACGGCCGGGTCGACGACGAGCATCCGGAGCACGGCCTCGCCGGGGGCGGACTGCTCGGCCCACTCGCCGCCGCGGGTGGCGACGGTGACCGCTCCGGCCAGAGCGCCGTCCACCTCGGCGACCAGCACGGTCGCCGTCTGCGCGCGGGAGGCGACGTCCCGAAGGTGCGGCTCGTAGTCCGGGCTGCTGAAGCCCTCGTCCCGGTACACCCGCGCCGTGAGGTCGGCGACCGCCTCAAGATCGTCGGGCTGCACGAGGCGGACGGTGGTAGGCACCCGGCGTGTCTACCTCAGGCGGAGTGCGCGGCCTGGTGCGGGAGGTCGCCCGGGCGACGCGCGGCCACGACCTGGCCCTCTACGCCGCCGGCGTCACCTTCTACGCCGCGATCGGCGTTGTGCCGCTGCTGCTGCTCGCGCTGTTCCTGGCCGGACAGGTGGCCGGCGAGCAGAGCGTCCGCAGCCTCGCCGACACGCTGACCGGCCTGCTGCCGGACGAGCTCGGGGCGCGCGACGCGGCCCGCTTCCTGGCCGACGCCGGCACCGCGATGAGCCCGTGGGCGGCACTGGCCGCGCTGGTGCCGGCCAGCCTCTGGGGCGAGGGGCTGGTGCGCGCCTTCGACCGGCTGAGCGAGTCCCCCGGCCGCCGGCGGTCATTGCGCGGGCGGATCGGGTCGCTGGTGGTCGTGGCGGCCAGTCCGGTGCTGCTGCTCGCCGGCCTGTCCGCCGCCCGCGGCCTGACCTCGGCGCTGGGGAACGGGGTCGGGGCACGGCTGCTCGGCGTCTACCTGGCGTTCGTCGTCGGCTGGCTGTCCCTCTCGCCCGTGCTGGCCTTCGCCTACCGGGCGCTGTCGCCGGAGCGGCCCGGCACCCGCGCCCTGCTCTGGGGCGCCTTCGGCACCGGGTCGTTCCTGTCCGGCACGTGCCTGGGCTTCGTGCTGTTCCTGTCGCTGGGCATCGACCTCGGCGGCGCGTACGGCGGCAGCCTCGGCCTCGCGACGGCGGCGGCCGCGATCGGCTGGCTGTTCGTGCTGCACGTCGTGGTGCTGGTCGGCTACGTGACGACGCTGTGCCTGCAGGCCCGCGGCGGCCGCCCGCGCGCGGAGCCGGTCGAGCCGGTGCGGGTCGACCCCGCGGCCTGAC
>JAOPWK010000014.1 GCA_025965735.1 Frankiales bacterium | reverse complement strand
GCCACGCGGGCCGCTGCCCTCGCCGGGCTGCTGCTGCTCACCGCCGTCGCCGCCTGGCTGGCCTGCACCGACCCGCGCAGCCGGATCGGCGGGACCTGGCGCGTGTTGCAGGCGCTGCGCACCGGCGCCCCGGTACCGGTGATGGAGCCCGAGCAGTGGGGCTACGGCGCCCACCGCAGCGTGCGCACCGGCCCGCCGCCCGCTCTCTGATCCCGCCCCAGACAGGAAGGTCCCCATGGAGTTGCCTGGCGTCTTCGGCTCGGTCGCGCCGTTCCTCGAGCAGTACGGCTACCTTGCCGTGGCCGTCGTGCTGCTCGTGGACAACCTCGGCGTCCCGCTGCCGGGCGAGGCCGTGCTCGCCACCGGAGCAGTCCTCGCCGGCACCGGCCGGCTCGACGTCGGCCTCGTCGCTGGTGTCGCCTTCGTCGCCGCCGTTCTCGGCGGCAACGGCGGCTACGCGGTCGGGCGCTTCGGCGGGCACCCGCTGGTGATGCGCGTCGGCCGCCGGGTCGGCCTGACGCCGCTGCGGCTGGCGCGGGTAGAGCGATTCTTCGAGCAGCAGGGCGTCAACGTCGTGCTGGTCAGCCGGTTCGTCCCCCTGCTGCGCCAGTTCTTCGGCGTCGTCGCGGGGACGTCCGAGATGCCCTGGTGGCGATTCTTTTTCGCCAACCTGGCCGGGGCCGCCCTGTGGGTCGCCTTCTGGACGACGGTCGGCTACAACGCCGGCGACCACCTCGACGTCATCAGCCGGGCCATCACCGGCGGCGGGCCGGTGGTGGCCGCCGGGCTGCTGCTGCTCTGGCTGGCGCGCCGGCAGCTGCGGCGCCGGCGCAGCCGTCGTACATCAGCCGCTTCTGTCCCCTCGACGATCGGTGCCTCGTCATGACCTCCCCCAGCACGACGCTGGAGTCGCTGCAGCGCCGGATGCGGGCCATGCACTCGCTCTGGTACGACGCCGTCGACACGATGGACCTGTCGCACGTGAACCACGTCGAACGAGCCGAGGTGCTGCCGATCGCGTTCTCGCTGTTCCACCAGGCGCAGATCGAGGACGGCGCGCTGATGATGCTGTCGGGACTGCCGCCGATCTACGACGACTCGTGGGGCGACGAGATGGGCCTGGCCATCCGCGACCACGGCAAGGAGCGCACGCCCGCGGAGATGACCGACCAGCGGATCGGCGACTATTCGGCGTTTCGCGACTATCAGCGCGAGGTCTTCGCCCGCACCGAGAAGTGGCTGGGCGACCTCGACCCGGACGAGCTGGCACGTGTCGTCGTGGCGCGCCCGCTGCCGGAGCAGGTCGCCAGCACGTTCAGCGCCCGCGTGGCTGGGGAGCAAGGGATCACCGTGCTCGACGGCGCCGAGTGCTGGATCTACCAGCACGGGCTGCGGCACATGGGCGAGGTCGAGCACGCGCGCGCGCTCGTCGGTCTCTACGGGATGACGTCGTGATCGAGGTCGTGCTGCTCGGGACGGGCAGCCCCATCCCCGACCCGCACCGCGCGGGGCCTGCGACGCTCGTGCGCGCCGGGCACGCGACCTTCCTCGTGGATGCCGGACGCGGTGTGTTGATGCGCACGGCGGGGGCCGGCTCGGGCGCCGACCGGCTGACGGCGCTGCTTCTCACACACCTGCACAGCGACCACATCACCGACCTCAGCGACGTCATCACGACCCGCTGGGTCACGACCTTCACGCCGACGCCGCTACCGGTGGTCGGCCCGCCCGGCACCGCTCTCGTGGTCGACCGGCTGCTCGGCTCGCTCGGCCCGGACATCCACTACCGGACGACGCACCACGACGACCTCGAGGGCCCGCCGCCGGTGCACGTGCAGGAGGCGACGGACGGGGTCGTCTACGACGTGGCCGGCGTCGTCGTCCGTGTCGCGCCCACCGACCACCGACCGGTGGAGCCGACCATCGCGTTCCGGATCGAGCACGACGGCGTCGCGGTCGTCGTCGCCGGTGACACGCTCCCGTGCGCGACCCTCGACGCGCTCTGCGCAGGCGCCGATGCGCTGGTGCACACGGCGATCCGCAAGGACGTCATCGAGACCATTCCGCTCAAGCGGTTCCAGGACGTCCTCGACTACCACTCCTCGGTGGAGCAGGCGGCGGCAACCGCTGAGCGGGCCGGGATCGGGACGCTGATCCTCACGCACTACGTGCCGCCGCCTCCTCCCGGTGCGGAGGGCGAGTGGCGGCTGCTGGCGGAGAAGGAGTTCTCCGGTCGGGTCGAGCTCGGTGACGACCTGCACCGGGTGCAGATCGGCTGACGCCGCAGCCGGATCAGCCGGTCGCGCCCTCGAGCAGCAGCGCGCCCACGTCGTCGACCTCGCGGTCACCGGCCGTGTCCACGACGATCCGCCGCAGGATGCCGGTGAACCGGGCCGGCGCGTCGTACTCCCCCACCGGCACGCCTCGGTCGCAGCCGATGTCCACGCCGGTGTAGCCGGTCCGCGCCCGGGCCAGCAGCGGCAGCACGCCGGCGGCCACGGTCCGGCCGTCGACGAGCAGCGTCACCGCGCCGGCCGCACCCACCCGCCGCACCCGCAGCTCGAGCACCGTCCAGCTGCCCAGGGGGACCTCGGCGCGCGACCGCAGCGTCGAGCGGATCCCGGCATGCCGGTGGTCGTGCACGAGCCGTCCGTCGGTGACGTGCAGCGCGTAGCCGGCGTGCCGGTCGCCGTGGGCGAGCAGCACGCCGCCGCAGCCGGTGAGCGGCAGCAGCACCTCCGCCCGGAGCGAGTACGAGCAGCCACGCACGTCCGGGGACGCAGCGTCGGGCAACCGGGACGGGCCAGGGTGGAGCGTCCAGCGGGTCACGCGCTCAGCGCCGGGTGCTCTCGGGTCGACCGGACATCGGCCCGCCGCGCATGCCGCCGATGATGGCGCCGAGCGGCAGCACGTCGTGCGTCTCGGCCTCCTTCCACCAGCGGTCGACCAGCATCGCGAGGCGCTCCGGCTCGGCCTCGGCGAGGTCGTTGAGCTCGTTCCAGTCCTCGTCGAGGTGGTAGAGCTCCCAGCGGTCGGCCTCGAAGTCGGTGACGGAGGCCGCGTCACCGAGCAGCACCAGGATCGGCTCCAGCTCGGGCGCGTGGTGCGCGACGGCCTTCCAGCCGCCCTGCCAGATCGCGCGCTGCCCGTTCATCTCGAAGTACTGCGTGTCCTTGCGCGACGGCTCGTCGCCCGAGCGGAACGTGTAGCGCAGGCTGGTGCCCTCCAGCGGCTTCTGCTCGACGCCCTTCACCGACGCAGGGAGTACCAGCCCGGTGATGTCCAGCATCGTCGGCGTCAGGTCGACGGCATGGTGGAACTGCGTACGGATGCCGCCCGGGTCGGCGATCTCGCGCGGCCACCGGACGATCAGGGGCGAGCGCACCCCGCCGCCGTGCGTGTCCTGCTTGAAGCGCTTGAGCGGGGTGTTGCTGGCCATGGACCAGCCGGTGCCGTAGTTGTTGACCCACTGCGCCTCGCCGATGGTGTCGCGGTTCTCGCGCAGCTCGGCCAGCTCATCCTCCGGCGTGGTGTAGCCGGTGAAGAAGCGCATCGAGTTCAGCGAGCCGACCTCGCCACCCTCCTGGCTGGCGCCGTTGTCGCTGAAGAGGACGAAGACGGTGTTGTCGAGCTCGCCCATCTCCTCGAGCGCCGACACCAGCCGGCCCAGGTGCTCGTCGGTGTGCTCGACCATCCCGGCGAACGCCGCCTGCAGCCGGACCATCGACGCGCTGGCGTCGTCGTCGTACTCCTCCCAGGCCTTGACGCCGGGGTTGCGCTCGGGCAACTCGGCGTCGGGCGCGACCAGGCCGAGCTCCTTCTGCCGGACGAGCCGGTCGGCGCGCGTCTGGTCCCAGCCTTTCTCGAAGACGGGGACGTACTTGTCGATGTAGCGAGGCGGGACGTGGTGCGGGAAGTGGACAGCGCAGAAGGCGACGTAGAGGAAGAACGGCTTCTCGGCGTCGCCGTTCTTCTGGTCGCGGACCATGTCGATCGCGTGATCGACGATGTCCTCGGTGAAGTGGTAGTCCGGGTCGTCCGGCGCATCGATCCACCGGTTGTCCTCGATGAGGTCCGGCTTCCACTGGTTCGTCATGCCGTCGGGCGTCCCGTACCAACGATCGAACCCGCGCTGCAGGGGCCACTGGTCGAACGGTCCCGCGCCGGTGAACTGGTTCATAGGCGTCAGGTGCCACTTGCCGACGCCGAGCGTCGTGTAGCCCTGGCTCTGCGCCATCTCGCCCAGCGTCGCGGTCGACGTGTTCAGCTCGCCGCGGTAGCCGGGGTAGCCGATGCTGAAGTTCGGCACCAGGCCCATGCCGGCGGAGTGGTGGTTGCGGCCGGTCAGCACCGCCGCCCTCGTCGGCGAGCACAGCGGCGTCACGTGGAAGTTCGTGTACCGCAGTCCCTCGGCCGCGAGCCGGTCCGCGGTCGGCGTCGCGATCTCCGAGCCGAAGCAGCTGAAGTCCGACCAGCCGAGGTCGTCGTAGAGCACGTAGACGACGTTCGGCGCGCCCCCCGGCGCGCGCACCGGTTCGGGCCATGAGGGCGCCGAGTCAGCGAAGGTCCGGCCGATGGTGCCTGGAGCGAGCGCGTCAGAAGCCACATCCGGAAGGTAGAAACCTGCAGTCGGTCTGTCAACAACTATTGGCATCCGGAATGTCAGATGGTAGGACTGACCCATGCACACCGTCTCCTGCTCGCGCGTGGTCGCAGCAGCCCCGCACGACGTCTGGGACGTGCTGGCGGACTACCCGGCGATCAGCCGCTGGGCGAGCGCCGTGAGCCACAGCAGCGCCCTCACCTCCTCGGCCACCGGC
>JAOPWK010000013.1 GCA_025965735.1 Frankiales bacterium | reverse complement strand
ACGTCACCAAGGCCCAGCGCCGGGCCCTCGCCGCGCGCGACCTCGGCTGCGCCGCGATCGGCTGCACCCGACCACCCGCGATGTGCGACGCCCACCACCTGCAGGCCCGCGCCGACGGCGGTCCGAGCACCCTGCACAACCTGGTCCTGCTCTGCCGCCGGCACCACGTCCTGTGGCACCTCGGCAAGCTCACCCTCGACGACCTGCACGTCCCCTGGCAGACCCGCCTCGCGACCGGGGATCCACCCAGCCTGTCCCCGCCGCTGCAGCTCGTCTGACCGCCGTTCTTCCGGCGAGGGTCGTCCTGCCGTCAGCGAGGTGCCTGCACCAGCATCCGCCCTTCGGCGACCACGCCGTGGTGCGTGCCGCTGCCGAGCCAGCCACCGAGCACGAGGCCGGTCGCCTCCACCCGGACCCGCGCCAGCCGTCCGCGTCCGCGCAGCGAGATGACCGCCCGCTGCTCCTTCTGCGCGTTGACCAGCGGACCGCGCAGGGGCAGCCGCGGTCCCCGCTCGGTGGCCGTGACGGCCACGGACCAGCCGTCGCCGGTGGCGGTGCGGCCGTCGTCGGAGAAGGTCGCGATCGCCTTGGGCAGCGACCAGTGCGCGCGGCCGCCGTGCACCGAGGGCAGCGAGTCCACCGCGATGAAGGGCACGTGCACGACCGGCAGGACGGTCCCGCGCAGCAGCGGCCCGGCGAAGACCTCGCGGTACGGGCCGACCGGCGACTCGAGGTAGTCGACCACCGCCCCGACCGTCACGGCGCGGATCCGGCCGGCGTACCGGAAGCTGCTCGGCAGCGGCGACGGCCCCTTCTGCACCCACACCACCGCGCGCACCCGGCAGTCCCACGGCGGCCCCGGGGTGGAGGCCGGCAGCTGCGCCGCCAGGGCCGCCGGGAGGCGGCTCTCGGGCAGGCACTCGAGATCGGCCAGGCTGTCCATGACGCCGATCCTGCACCCCCTAACGTGTGCCGGTGTCCAGTACCCGCCGCGGCGTCCTGTTCGGGGCGTCGGCGTACCTGCTGTGGGGGCTGTTCCCGCTCTACTGGCCGCTGCTCGAGCCGTCCGGCTCGCTCGAGGTGCTCGCGCACCGGATCCTCTGGTCGCTCGTGGTCGTCGTCGTGCTGCTCGCGATCACGCGCCGGTTCGGCACGGTCAAGGTGGCGATGGCCGACCGCCGTCGCGCCCTGCGCCTGGCCCTGGCAGCCGTGGTCATCGCGATCAACTGGGGCACCTACATCTACGGCGTCACCCACGAGATGGTCGTGGAGACCTCCCTCGGCTACTTCGTGAACCCGATCGTCACGGTCCTGCTCGGCGTCCTCGTGCTGGGCGAGCGGCTGCGGCCCGCGCAGTGGGTCGCTCTGGGTGCCGCCTTCGTGGCGGTGGTCGTGCTCACGGTCGAGAACGGCAGGCCGCCCTGGCTGGCGCTGGTCCTCGCGTTCTCCTTCGGCACCTACGGCCTGCTGAAGAAGACCGCCGGCGTCGGGGCGGTCGAGGGCCTGGCCATCGAGACGGCTGTCCTGTTCCCGGTCGCTGCGGCGTACGTCCTGCTCATCGGCGTCAACGGGACCGGCACCTTCGGCAGCGAAGGACCAGAGCACGCATCGCTGCTGGCGCTGTCCGGCGTCATCACCGCGGTGCCGCTGCTGCTGTTCGGCGCCGCCGCCTCGCGCGTCCCGCTGACGACGCTGGGGGTGCTGCAGTACCTCGCACCCACGATGCAGTTCCTGCTCGGCGTGACGCTGTTCGACGAGCCGCTGCCGATCGTGAAGCTGCTCGGCTTCGTGCTCGTCTGGATCGGGCTCGCGCTGTTCACGGCAGACCTCGTGCGGCACCACCGGCGCACGACGCGCCTCGCCGTCAGCCCGCTTGCCTAGGCTGACCCGGTGCTCGACCGCGCCGACGTCCCGCTCGCGCCGCTGACGACCCTGCGCCTCGGTGGCCGCGCCAAGCGGCTGGTGACGGCGTACGACGAGCAGTCGGTGGTCGCCGTCGCCCGCGAGGCCGACGGGGCGGGCGAGCCGCTGCTCGTGCTGGGCGGCGGGAGCAACGTCGTGCTGCCGGACGAGGGCTTCGACGGGACCGTCCTGCGCATCGCGGTGCACGGCCTGGCCGCCACGCAGGACGGCGACCGGGTGCTGCTCACCGCGGGTGCGGGCGAGGAGTGGGAGTCCTTCGTCGCGCTCTGCGTCGCTGACCGGCTGGCCGGCGTCGAGGCGCTGTCGGGCATCCCCGGCCTGGTCGGCGGCAGCCCGGTGCAGAACATCGGCGCGTACGGCCAGGACGTCGCGCAGACCATCACCGCAGTGCGGGCGTACGACCGGCGCGAGAAGGCGGTCGTCGCGCTGACCGACTGCGGGTTCTCCTACCGGCACAGCGTCTTCAAGGACGAGCCCGGCCGGTGGGTGGTGCTCGCGGTCACCTTCGCGCTCACGTCCAGCGAGCTGTCCGAGCCGGTCGGCTACGCCGAGCTGGCGCGGCGGCTGGGCGTCGAGGTCGGGGAGCGCGCGCCGCTCGGCGAGGTGCGCGAGGCGGTCCTCGCGCTGCGCCGCGGCAAGGGGATGGTGCTGGACGCGTCCGACCCGGACACCCGCAGCGCCGGCTCGTTCTTCACCAACCCGCTGCTGACCACCGAGCAGCTCGCGGCGCTGCCGGAGCAGCCGCCCTCCTGGCCGGAGGCGGACGGTCGGGTGAAGGTGAGCGCGGCCTGGCTGATCGAGCGGTCCGGCTTCGGCAAGGGCGCGTTCGACGGGCCGGTCGGCATCTCCAGCAAGCACACCCTGGCGCTGGTCAACCGCGGCGGCGGCACGACCGCGGACCTGCGGCGGGTGGCGTCCGCGGTCCGCGACGGCGTGCGGGGGCGCTTCGGGGTGGAGCTGGTGCCGGAGCCGGTGTTCGTGGGCGAGCCCCTCTAGGAGACGCCCACGTCGCGGCCGAGCAGCCGCCAGGCCAGGCCGCCCGCACCGACCAGCGGGCCGTCCGGGCCGAGGCCGACCGGCGCGATCGTGCAGTCGGCGGTGTAGCCCATCCGCGACTGCTCGTGCAGCGAGGCATGGGCGGCGGCGAAGAACGGCTTCCCGAAGCCGAGGGCGACCGAGCCGCCCACCAGCACCGTCGACAGGTCGAGCAGGTTCACCACCGAGGCGAGGCCCAGCCCGAGCAGGTGGCCCGCGCGCTCGACCTCGTCCGGACCGGCACTCGCGGCGGGGGCACCCAGCCGGCGGCCGATCGCCGTACCGCTGATCTCCGCCTCCAGGCACCCGCGGCCGCCGCAGCTGCAGAGCGCTCCGCCCGGCACGGCGATGACGTGGCCGACGTGCCCGGCGTTGCCGGCGGCACCGTCGAGCAGGCGGCCGTCGACGACCAGGCCGCCGCCGACGCCGGTCGAGACGACCATCGCGAGGAAGTCGCGGATCCCGGCGCCCGCGCCCTTCCAGCCCTCACCCACGGCGAGCGCCTTGGCGTCGCCGTCCACCACCGTCGGCAGGCCCCACGCGTCGCGGACGCGGTCCAGCAGCGGGAAGCCGCGCCAGCCGGCGATGTTCAGCGGCGAGACGGTCGCGCCGCCGGCGGTCATCGGGCCGGCGGATCCGACCCCGACCGCCTGCACGCCGGCGGGGTCCACCTGGTCCACCGCCGAGCGCAACGCGGCGAAGACCTCCTCCGGGTCGGTGCCGCGCGGGGTCGGAGCGGACCCGGCGCGCAGCAGCACGCCGTCGGCGTCGACGATCCCGGCAGCGATCTTCGTGCCGCCGACGTCGACGGCCAGGACGGTCTCGACCGGTCTAGCCCATCGCCTCGAGCATGCCCATGAGCTCCTTGCACTGCGGGCAGACCGGGTACTTCTCCGGGTCGCGGCCGGGCAGCCACTTCTTGCCGCACAGCGCCGTCACCGCCACCCCGTCGACGGCGCTGCGGAGGATGTCCTCCTTGCGCACGTAGTGGCTGAAGCGCTGGTCGTCGTCGCCGTCGTCGAGCTGCGGGTCGACGACGGGCCGGGTGTCGAGCTCGGTCATGGCGACAGCGTACGGC
>JAOPWK010000009.1 GCA_025965735.1 Frankiales bacterium | reverse complement strand
CGCCAAACGCGGGCCAGCGGCGCGTTCCGCGCTGCGTTCCAGGACTCCCGCGGGAGCACCGCCGAACGTCCGCTCATGCCGCTGACTGCACCGGGGCGGGTGCAAGCACCCGGCCGTCGTGCGTCCTGCTGGTCACCACTTCTCGAGGTTGCGATGAGCGTCCGCGCCGGTGGCTCAGAGCAGACGGAGGTCGCGTGCGGCCTGTACGGCGGCCTTGCGGTCGCTGGCACCCAGCTTGCGGTAGACCGCCTTGCAGTGGGTCTTCACGGTGTTCAGCGAGACGAACAGCTGCGCCGCGATGTCCCGCTGCGACATGGCGGTCGGCAGGTACTGCAGGACGGCTGCTTCGCGATCGGTGAGCTGTTCCACCCGTCCCGCCGCACGGGGAGTGACGTGGCCCGTCAATCCGTGCCGAGCTGCTGCCCGAGACAGGTGCCGGCCGGCGATCCCGGGGTCGGCGAGCGCCTCCAGCACCAGGCGTGCCTGTGCCAGGAGCTCTTCCCCGCGAGGCTCGTCCAGGTCGAGGAAGGTGTCGCCGCAGGTGGCCAGGACGAAGCCGAGCGCGATCGGGGTCGAGGCGCGGAGGGCCGTCGTCACGGCGTGCTCGGCATCGGCACGACTCTGCACTCGGTCGGATGTGGTGCGACCCCGGATGGCGTAGGCGGGCGCCACTCCGTGGAAGGTGGTCAGCCCGTAGCCCTCAGCTGCAGCGACCGCGGCGCTCGCGGCTGCGTGCGCTGAGGCCGCCGAGCCGGCGTCCAGCTCTACGACGGCCAGGTGCACTAGCGCCATCAGGTGCACGGTCGGCACCCGCTCGTTGACGGCCTTGGTGACCGCCAACCGCAGCGCTTCGCGGGCCTCCTCGTGCTGTCCGGCCCAGGTGTGGATGACGCCGGTGACGGCAGCCACGGTGCATGAGTTCTGCGGCAGCCGGCCGGACGTCTGCCGGGCGTGGCCGAGTGCCGTGCGCAGATCGCCGCGAGCGAAGGCGTTGTTCATCCGGACGGCCGTGGCCGGTGCCGGGTCCGTGCCGACCGGGGACACATCGGCGAGGACATCCAGCCACCGGTCGGACTGCGTGTGGCGTCCGGCGAAGAACTCCACCCAGGCGTACAGCAGCGCCCCCCAGGCCGTAGTGCTGGACCGATCGCCGAGCTGGTCGAGCAGCCCGCGCAGTGTCTCGATCTGACCCAGCGCCAGCAGTCGCGGGCCCTGGCCCCTGAGCAAATGGGCCGCGGCGTCGTCTTCGCCGGCCGCCAGCCGGTGGACGAGCGCCCGGCCCCGGTCGCCTTCGGCCTCAAACCAGGTGGCTGCCCGTGCGTGGAGTAGCGGCATGCGCTCCCCGAGCACCTGCTGGGCTTCGAGCCGGAGCAGATCGCGCAGCAGGTGGTGGTAGCGGAACCAGGTGCCGTTGCTGTCTAGACCCAGGAGCAGCTGGTTGTGCTCGCTGGTCGCCCGGAGCCAGGCCGCACCACCGGCCGTCCCGGTCACCGCGTCTACGAGCGTTCCGGTGAGCTGCTCCAGGACGGAGGTCTCGAGCAGCCGCTCCCGGTCGCTGGCCGTCAGGGCGGCCAGGTACTCGTCCCGGAGGTACTCCACCACCAGGGAGTCGTCGCCCGCGAACGCCTCCACGAACGCATCGACGTCGGCTGCTCGGGTCAGCGACATCCCGGCCAGCACCAGCCCGGCGGCCCACCCCTCGGTCCGTTCGTGCAGCGCCTCCCGCCCGGCGTCGTCGAGCAGCGCCGCTGCCGGACCGAGCAGCGCCGGCGCCTCATCGGCGGAGAAGCGCAGATCGTCACTGCGCAGCTCGAGCAGCTGCCGGCGCACGCGGAGGCGACCCAGTCGCAGCGGAGGGTCGCTGCGTGTGGCGACGACGAGGGTCACTCCCGCCGGGCTGAGTTCGACGAGGCGCTCCACGCCCCGGTGCACCGCCTCGGTCTCGATCAGGTGGTAGTCGTCCACCACCACGACCAGCGGCTGCTCCAGAGCCGCAAGGGCGTTCACCACCGCGGTCACTGCCATCACCTCGTCCCCCGCGGAGCTCGCCACCGCAGCGGCCAGCAGAGGCGACAGGTCCGGCAGCGCGGCGGACAGGGCCTGCACGAGGTAGGTCCAGAACCGTGCCGGGTCGGAGTCGCTCGTCTCCACCTGTAGCCACGCGTGCGCCCCTGGACGGCGGGCGAGCCACGACGCGAGCACAGTCGACTTCCCCGACCCCGCAGGGGCGCTGAGGAGGACGAGGCGGACCTGGCCGCCGACGCCCGCGTCGAGCAGCGCGTCCAGGCGCGGCCGCTGCACGAGCTCCACCGGCAGCGCCGGCGGGCGCAACTTGGTCGCTGCCAGACCCTGCGCGGCGGGGATCATGGGCTGACCGTACGGGTACCGCGCCTCTTCTCACCCGGGTGAGAAGCCACCGCGGGTGAGGTGCGCTCACCCGTCCAGCCGCAACAGTCCGGCCATGACCACAGCGACCACCTACGAGCTCGTGCTCAGGGGACGGCCCAGCGGCCGCCTCCTGCGTCCGCTGCTCGACGACTTCACCGTCGAGCACAGCCCACAGGGCGTGACCCGCCTCGTGGGGCCGGTGCTCGACGCGTGCCACCTGCACGGCGTGCTCGCGCACCTGACCTCCGTCGGCGTCGAGCTCGTCTCCCTCGGGCCGGTCGTCCGCCCGGATGCCGCCCTTCCCGCTACCACTCCTGGAGCCACCGCATGATCACCGTCACGGACCTGCACAAGAGCTACGGCACCCGTACCGCCGTCCACGACCTCAGCTTCACCGTTGGCGCCGGCCGCGTCACCGGATTCGTTGGCCCCAACGGCGCCGGCAAGAGCACCACGATGCGGATGATGGTGGGCCTCACCCCGCCCGACCGCGGCAGCGTCCGCTATGACGGCATCGACTACACCCACCTGCGCCACCCCGCGCACGTCGTCGGCGCAGTCCTGGACGCCCGCTGCATGCACCCCGGCCGCACGGCCCGCAACCACCTGCGTGCCACCGCAGCCCTCAGCCGCATCCCCGCGCATCGCGTCGAGACCGTCCTGGCCGAAGTCGGCCTGGAGAGCGCCGCGAACCAACGGACCGGCGGCTTCTCCCTCGGTATGCGGCAGCGGCTGGCGCTAGCCGGAGCGCTGCTCGGCGAGCCCCAGGTCCTGCTCCTTGACGAGCCGTCCAACGGCCTGGACCCCGACGGCATCCGCTGGCTCCGCACCTACCTCACCGACTTCGCCAGGCGCGGCGGCAGCGTCTTCGTCTCCAGCCACCTCATCGGCGAGCTCGCCATGTTCGCCGACGACCTCGTCGTCCTCGGCGCCGGCCGGCTGCTGGCCGCCGAACCCCTGGCGACGATGACCGCACGCAACGCGCGCATCGTGGTCGTGGAGACCGTCGAGGCGCACGACCTCGCACGGCTCGCCCGAACGCTGGCCGACGGCGGCCTTGTCGTGGACATCGCAGGCTTCCAGCTGCACGTCCACGGCAGCGACCGGCGGCTGGTGTCGCAGATCGCGCACCGAAGCGGCATCCCCATCCTCGAGCTGACCGAGACCTCCCGCTCCCTCGAAGACAGCCTGCTCGAACTCACCGCCAGCTCCGCCGAGTTCGCCTCCTCCTAAGACACAGCCTCCGTCCACGCGCGGCCGCAACAGCAGCCGCCACCCTCGACCCGAAGGACAGCCATGAGCGCCACCGCAACCCTCCACCCCCGCGCCACCCGCACCCGCTCGCACGACCTTCGGGCACTGCCCGCAGCCGTCCGCAGCGACTACCTCAAGCTGACGACGCTCCGGTCCAACACCGCCATCGCCGTCCTCACCGCAGTCATCGGGTTCTTCTCCACGTGGGCCACCGCCGCGCTCGTCAAGGACGAGGTGCTCGTCGTCTCCGACGTCTTCGTCTTCCCGACGTTCCTGACGGCCGTCATCGCGGCGATCGCCGCGATCCTCACGGTCACCTCTGAGGTCCAGTACGGCACGTGGTCCGCAGCCTTGACGGCGCAGCCCGCGCGGTGGGTGCTCGTCGCCGCCAAGGCGATCATGGCCATCCGCATCGGAGTGGTGCTCTGCCTCATCGGGCTGATCACGGGCACTGCCGGCGCTGCGCTGGGCGGGCTGGACGCCGGCGACACCGGCAGCATGCCGGCCACCGCAGCGTGGGCCCTCACCTTCACCGTCATCGCGTCCGTCCTGGGTCTGGGCGTCGGGCTCGTCGTCCGGCACAGCGCCGCCGCGATCAGCGGGCTCATCGTCTGGTGGCTCGTCGCCGAGAACCTCCTCTGGGCCTTCCTCCCCGAGACCGTGTCGCGCTTCCTGCCCTTCTACGCAGGCGGCGCTGTCCTGGGGGTCGACGTCGACACCAACACACCGGAGACACTCGCCGTCGCACTGAGCAGGACCCAGGACGCGCTGGTCTTCGGTGGCTACGCCGCCCTCGCCCTCGCGGCTGGAACTGTCCTGCTCTACCGCCGGGACGCCTCCCAGTGAGGAACTGCATGTTCTGCTCGATGATCACTCCGCAGCCCGCAATCAGGAGCGCCCGCGACAGGCGCCCCTCCGACCAGACCGGACCGGTGACCGCAATGAACGTACGGGGGATCGTCTTCGCAGGCACCGGCACCGGCGCGCGTTACGAGATGACGGGTTTCGTCCAGGACGTCCTCGGGCTCGGACGCGCGACGGTGGCCGGAGTCGAGGCCGACCTGTTCGACCTGCCGGACGGATCGTCCTTCGCCGTCGCCTGGCCCGACGGCATGGGCGCAACCAGCCGCAGCCTCGGCTTCCTCGTCGAGGACATCGAACAGGCCGTGCGCGAGCTGCGCGCCGCGGCCGTCCCGGTCGATGACGAGATCTCGGCCAACTCCCGAGAGCGCTACGTGCACTTCCGAGCCCCGGATGGGCAGCTGTACGAACTGGTCGAGAGGCCGGCGCGGCCGTCCTGAAGGCGCTGGCGACCGCGAGAGGTACGTCAAGCGCAGTCATGGGGAGATAGCTGCCGTGCTTGCACCAGCCAGGCCAGTGGCTCGAGGCGGGCGGTTGAGATCATTTCTGGGCCGCCAGCCCGAGCCGCCTTCGGGCGTCAGCGCGGGTGGCGTTCTGATGACGATGCGGCGTCGTGCGGGTCCACAGACCAACTTGCCAGCATTGCCAGCGCGTACGCGTGCGGGGAATCAGCGGGCGCGGTGAAGGTGATGAGCGTCAGGCCGGGGTCGGCGGGGAGCTCCAGCGTCTCGAAGTCGAGGTGCAGGTCGCCGACGACGGGGTGACGGATCGCCTTGCGCCCCGTGCGGTGCAGGCGGACGTCGTGCGCGGCCCACCGCCCGCGGAACTGGTCGCTGCGGGTGGAGAGTTCGCCCACCAGGTCGATCAGTGTCCGGTCGTGTGGGTCCCTGCCGGCTTCGGCGCGCAACGCGGCGACGCTGTTGTCTGCGGCCTCCTCCCACTCGATCCAGAAGTCCCGCGAGCGGGGGTCGAGGAAGATGAACCGAGCGTGGTTCGGGCGGCCCGTGCCGGCAGTGGGGCTGTGGAACAGCGGTGCGAACAGCGCGCGACCAAGGCGGTTCGCTGCGACCACGTCGGCCGTCGCGCCGTTGACCAGGACCGGCACGTCCGTCATGAGGTCCAGCAGCCGCCGGACCGACGGGCGCACGTCACGGGCCGGAGCCTTCCGACGAGACCGGGCCACCGGGCCGGCGGCGCGAGCCAGGTCAGTCAGGTGACAGCGCTCGGCCTCGTCGAGCCGCAGGGCCCGTGCCAGCGCGTCGAGCACCTCGTCGGAGACGCCGCGGAGGACGCCGCGCTCCAGCCGGGAGTAGTACTCGACGCTGACGCCGGCGAGGTCGGCGACCTCGCCGCGGCGGAGTCCCGGAACGCGCCTTGCACGTCCGTAGGTCGGCAGCCCAGCCTGCTCCGGGGTGATCTTCGCCCGGCGGGAGCTGAGGAACGCCTTCACGTCGTCGCGGTGGCTCACACCACGACGGTAGGCCGGTCCACGTATCCAAGGGGTGCCCTGCTGGTGCACCTCTCACCAGTGCCTTCCTCACCCTCTTGCGACGGCGGAACCTCGTGCTCAGCCGCCCGGATGGGGCGGCACCAGAGCACCGAGAGGGAACTGAGATGGCGCAGGGCAAGAAGGTGTGGATGATCACCGGCGCGGGCCGGGGCATGGGCGTCGACATCACGAAGGCCGCCCTCGTCGCTGGTCACGCAGTCGTGGCAACGGGACGGGACCCGCAGAAGGTGGCAGACGCCGTCGGCGCGTCCGACGACCTCCTCGCGGTCGCTCTGGACGTCACGGACCCGGCGAGCGCCGCTGCCGCCGTGCAGGCCGCGCTCGACAGGTTCGGCCGGGTGGACGTGCTGGTGAACAACGCCGGGAACTTCTTCGCCGGCTTCTTCGAGGAGATCCCCGCCGATGACTTCCGGGCGCAGATCGAGACCAACCTGTTCGGCCAGCTCAACGTGGCCCGCGAAGTCCTGCCCGTCATGCGGGCGCAGCGCTCCGGCCTGATCATCTCGCTCAGCTCCCTCGCCGGCGTCACCGGGTCGGCGTTCACCTCCGCCTACGTCGCGTCGAAGTTCGCCGTCGAGGGCTGGATGGAGTCGCTCGCGCCCGAGGTCGTGCCGTTCGGCATCAAGACCATGATCGTGGAGCCAGGCTTCTTCCGTACCGCTCTGCTCTCGCCCGAGTCCACGACCTACGCCGAGCCGACGATCGACGACTACGCCGAGAGCACCCAGCAGACCGTCGCTGCCTGGAAGCAGATGAATGGCCAACAGGGTGGCGACCCCGCCAAGCTCGCCGCGGCCCTCGTGCAGCTCGCGAGCAGCGACGAGCCGCCCGTGCGGTGGGCCGCCGGCGCGGACGCTGTCCAGGCCCTGAGGGAGAAGGCCGACGAGCTCCGCGAGCAGGCCGTCGCCCACATCGAGCTGTCCTCGTCCTTGGCACACAGCGACGCCTGAGGGCGCCAGCGCCACGGCAGCGCCACCACCCCGGCGCTCTCCAGGTTCAACGTGCGCCGGTACCGCCGCCACCGGCCGTGCCGCGCCCTACGTGCTGCCACCCGTCAGGGTGGATGCACCGGAGGCACCAGGAACTTCCGCTCATGCCGCTGTCGCTTCGTTGGCGGCTGTCCGACGATCGCTAGGTAGCGGATCGCGACCGGCATGGTGGCCGTCACCGCAGCCGACTCGCCACGGCGTGCCGCCGTCGCGCACTGGCTCGCTGTGCCACCGTCGCTACAACCCACTGACCGTCAGCCAGAGGCCACGGTCGAAGGTTCCTGATGCGCGCGCGCCAATCAGATGACGGCGCTCGCACCCGCACCTCGCCAGACCCTCCGCTGTCCCAAACTTGACCTGTCGTGCGATTCGCCTGCGTCTGTCGGCCGTGGCTGGCACTCTCGCCGGCATCGACACCATCCAGGAGTTTGCGTGGGACTACTGAATCGCCTGTTCAAGGACAAGGCCAAGATGGGCCCGCCGCAGCCGCGTATGCCGCAGGCCGTCCGGGGGGCAACGGCACCGCCCGCGGCGATGCCGTCCGCGCACCCTGCTCCCACCGGCGGCGGCTTCGCCGTCGTCGACGTGGAGACGACCGGCCTGTCCGCGCAG
>JAOPWK010000001.1 GCA_025965735.1 Frankiales bacterium | reverse complement strand
GCCCCGGCCGCGGCACCACAACGCTGCCGCGACACGCCGGCAGCGCCGCCCGACACGCCGCGTGCTCGGCGCGTCACGCGGGCGTCGTGGTGCGGGCACGCGGTGCGCCTGGCGCGCCTAGGGTCGTCGGCGTGAAGAACCTGACACGGGACGAGGCCGCCGAGCGCGCGCGCACGCTGCACGTCGAGTCCTACGACGTGCACCTCGACCTGACGCGCGAGGACGGCTTCGACAGCACCACCACGATCCGCTTCCGGGCCACCCCTGGCACGACGACCTTCCTCGAGCTGGACGGGGAGCTGGTCGAGGCGCGCGGCGTCGCCACCGGAGAGCAGCAGGGCAACCGGATCCCGCTGCTCGACCTGGCCGCCGACAACGAGCTGACCGTGCGGGGGCGCTGCGTGTACAGCCGCACCGGTGAGGGCCTGCACCGCTTCACCGACCCCGCAGACGGCCTGGTCTACCTGTGGGCGATGAGCTTCCTGGACGACGCGCAGCGGATGTTCGCCTGCTTCGACCAACCGGACCTCAAGGCCTCGATCCGGCTCACCGTCGACGCCCCTGCGGAGTGGACCGTCATCGGCAACGAGCGGGGCACCCGGACGGGCGACCGCTGGGAGTTCGCGCCGACGCAGCGCATGAGCACGTACGGCTTCACGGTCGCGGCGGGGCCGTGGCACAGCACCACCGGCAGGCACGACGGCATCGACCTGGGGCTGCACTGCCGGCAGTCGCTGGCGCCGCACCTGGACGCCGACGCCGCCGAGCTGTTCGAGATCACCGCGCAGTGCTTCGACCTGCAGCAGGAGCTGTTCGGCCGGCGCTACCCCTTCGGCGACACCTACGACCAGCTTTTCGTGCCGGAGTTCAACCACGGGGCGATGGAGAACCCGGGCGCCGTCACGTTCATGGAGGACTTCGTCTTCCGCTCCCGCGTGACCGACGACCAGCGCCGCATGCGCGCCATGGTGGTCGCGCACGAGATGGCGCACATGTGGTTCGGCAACCTCGTGACGATGCGCTGGTGGGACGACCTGTGGCTGAACGAGTCCTTCGCCGAGCTGATGGGCTTCCTCACGACCGACCGTGCGACCCGGTTCGAGCGGACCTGGGAGGACTTCAGCGCCCGGCGCAAGGCGTGGGGCTACCGGGCCGACCAGCTGCCGAGCACGCACCCGGTGCAGGGCGACGTGCCGGACAGCCGCAGCGCGCTGCTCAACTTCGACGGGATCTCCTACTCCAAGGGCGCTTCGGTGCTGCGGCAGCTCATGGCAACGGTCGGCGAGGACGCCTTCTTCACCGCCGTGCGCGCCTACTTCGCGCTGCACGCCTTCGGCAACACGACGTTCGCTGACCTGCTCGCGGAGCTGGAGACGGCGAGCGGGCGCGACCTGCAGGAGTGGTCGCGCGCGTGGCTGCAGACCTCGGGCCTCAGCACCCTGCGCAGCACCGGGACGGCGGTGCAGCAGGAGTCGGACGTGCTGCGCCCGCACCGGATCGGCGTCGGGCTGTACGACCGGACCGAGCAGGGGCTGGTCCTGCGGCAGCGGCTCGACGTCACCGTGGACGGGGCCTCCGCCGACCTCGGTATCGACGAGGCAGATCGGCCGGACCTGCTGCTGCTCAACGACGGCGACCTGTCCTTCGCGAAGGTGCGCTTCGACGACCGGTCGCTCGCGACGGTGCTGACCGACCTGCGGCTGCTCTCCGACCCGCTGGCCCGCGCGCTGTGCTGGTCCGCCCTGTGGGACGCCTGTCGCGACGCGGAGCTGCCGGCGGCGGACTTCGTGCAGGCGGTGCTCGCCGGCGTCGACGGCGAGAGCGACCCGTCGGTGACCGAGACCCTGCTGTCGCAGGCCCGCACCGCCGCGCTGCTCTACACCGCGGACGGCAGCGCCCTCGTGGACGCGCTCGCGCAGGCCTCGCTGGCGGCGGCGTTCGCGGCGCCGGAAGGCAGCGACCTGCAGCTGGCCCGCACCCGCGCGTACGCCCGCGTGACGAGGGATCCCGCGCCGCTGCAGGGGCTGCTGGACGGCAGCGCCGTGCCGCAGGGGCTGGCTGTGGACACCGACCTGCGCTGGACGGTGGTCAAGGCGCTGGCGGCGCTGGGGCAGCTCGACGAGGCGGCCGTCGACGCGGAGCTGGCCGGCGACAACACCGCCGCGGGTGTGCGCAGCGCCCTCACCGCGCGGGCGTCGCTGCCCGATGCCGAGGTCAAGGAGCGCGCCTGGGTGCAGGCGGTCTCCGCCGAGGGGATGTCGAACCACGAGGTGCACGCGCTGGCCGAGGGCTTCTGGCAGCCCGGCCAGGACGCGCTGCTGCAGCCGTACGTCGCCCGCTTCGTGGACGAGCTCCCCGGCATGTGGCAGCGGCTCTCGCCCGAAATGGTCGGTCGGCTGACGGCGCTGCTGTTCCCCAGCACGCTCGTCACGCAGAAGGTGCTCGACGCGACGCAGGTGCTGCTGGACGAGCAGCACCCCGCCGGGATGCGGCGCTACGTCGCCGAGGCGCGGGACGACCTGGCGCGGGCGCTGCGGGCACGTGCCGTTCGCTGACGGCGTCCAGGTCGTCGGCGTTGACGGGGACGACACGCTCTGGCTCTGCCAGGACGGCTTCGACGCGGCCGAGGCGTCGCTCGCGCGGCTGGCCGGCGATGGCTTCGCCGCCGAGCTGGAGGCGGTGTCGCGGCGCAACCTGCGGCTGTACGGCTACGGCGTCAAGGCCTGGACGCTGAACTGCCTGGAGGCGGCGGGGCCGGACCTCCAGGAGCAGGTGCTGGCGCACGGACGCGCGCTGCTGGCGGCGCCGGTCGAGCTGCTGCCCGGGGCCGCCGAGGCGCTCGACGCACTGGCTGCCGCGCACCGCGTGGTGCTGGTCACCAAGGGAGACCTCGTCGACCAGCGGCGCAAGCTCGCCGCCTCCGGACTGGCCGACCGGTTCGACCACGTCGAGATCGTGGCGGACAAGGACGTGCCGGCGTACCAGGAGCTGCTGCGCTTCCTGGGGTGCCCGGCCGAGCGGTTCCTCATGGTGGGCAACAGCGAGGTCAGCGACGTCGCGCCGGTGCTGGCCGCAGGCGGCTGGGCGGTGCACGTGCCGCACACGACGACCTGGGCGCTCGAGCGGGCAGCGCCCACAGAGCACCCGCGACGGGTGCAGGTCGCCTCACTCGGGCAGGTGCCCGCCCTGCTGCAAGGCGGCCTCGAGGGCTGACACCCACTGCGCGTAGCCGCGGTCGTTCGGGTGCAGGCCGTCGGCGTAGAGGCCGCGGTACGGCGGGCCGGTGTGCGCCCACAGGTCCGCGACGAGCAGCCCGTGCTCCGTAGCGCTGCTCCGGATCACCTCGTTCACGCGACGGGTCTTGCGCTCGAACAGGCCGCGGGCGACGGTCCCCACGACGGCACCGGCCGGCAGCGCCGCGCACAGGTCGCGGACGTCGGCCAACCACTGCGTGCGCGACGTGTGCAGCGCGTCGTTGCCGCCGACGAGCGCGGTGACGAGCGCCGGCTGCAGCCCCGCCGCGGCCGGCCACTGCACGTCGACGACCTCCCGCGTACGCGCTCCTGACCGGGACAGGTTGACCACGCGCCACTGCGGCCCGAGGCCGGACAGGACGACGCCGACGTAGCCGGACAGGTGCGAAGAGGCCCCGACGCCCTGTGCAGCGCTGTCGCCGAGCACCACCCACAGCGGGCCCTCGGCGGCCAGCGCGGCCGCGTTCTGGGTGGTCCAGGCGTCGCGGTAGGCGTCGACCTGCTCGAAGGACCGCCGGAACAGCCTGCGGACGATCCCCATGGCCCAACCGTAGGCTGGCGCGCATGTGCGGCATCGTGGGCTACGTCGGGGACAAGCAGGCGCTCGAGGTGGTCGTCGACGGGCTGCGCCGCCTGGAGTACCGCGGCTACGACAGCGCCGGCGTCTCGATCCTGGGCCCCGACGGTCTGCAGGTGGAGCGCAAGGCCGGCAAGCTGGCCAACCTCGAGAAGGCCATCACCGACAGGCAGGGCGCGGAGCACGACCTGCGGGGCACCCTGGGCATCGGGCACACCCGCTGGGCCACGCACGGCCCCCCCACTGACGGCAACGCCCACCCGCACGTCGACTGCGCCGGCGACGTCGCGGTCGTGCACAACGGCACGATCGAGAACTTCGAGGTGCTGGTCCGCGACCTCGAGGACCGCGGTCACCAGCGCCGCTCCGACACCGACACCGAGGTCGTCGCGCACCTGGTCGAGGAGCGCTACGACGGTGACCTCGCCGCGACCGTGCGGTCCATCTGCAAGGACCTCGAGGGGTCGTTCGTCCTCGTCGTCAGCCACAAGAGCGAGCCCGACCTGGTCGTCGCCGCGCGCCGGAACCTGCCGCTCGTGATCGGGCTGGGCGACGGCGAGAACTTCGTCGGCTCCGACGTCACCGCCTTCATCGCGCACACCCGGCAGGCGCGCGCGGTCGAGCAGGACCAGGTCGTCGAGGTGCGCAGGGCAGGCGTCACCGTCACCGACCTCGACGGCGCGGTCGTGGAGGGCGAGAGCTACCACGTCGACTGGGACACCGCCGCCGCCGAGAAGGGCGGCTACGAGTTCTTCATGCTCAAGGAGATCGAGGAGCAGCCGGCGGCGATCCGGGAGACCCTCGGCGGCCGCATGCAGGAGGACGGCCTGCTGCACCTCGACGAGCTCTCGATGAGCGACGAGGACATCCGCGACATCGAGCAGGTCGTCATCATCGCCTGCGGGTCCTCCTACCACTCCGGGCTCGTCGGCAAGTACGCCATCGAGCGCTGGTGCCGGCTGCCCGTGCAGGTCGAGATGGCCAGCGAGTTCCGCTACCGCGATCCGGTCGTCGGCCGCAGCACGCTCGTCATCGCCATCAGCCAGAGCGGCGAGACCGCCGACACGCTCGAGGCGCTGCGGCACGCGCGCTCGCAGAAGGCGCGCGTCCTGGCGGTCACCAACACCGTCGGCTCGACCGTGAGCCGGGAGAGCGATGCCGTCTTCTACACGCGCGGTGGCCCGGAAGTGGCTGTGGCGTCGACGAAGGCGGTCATGGCGCAGCTCGCCGCGATGTACGTCGTCGGCCTGTACCTCGCGCAGGTGCGCGGCACCCGCGACACCGATGAGGTGCGGGCCCACCTGCGCGACCTGCTCGACATGCCGGACCTGGTGCAGGAGGTGCTCGACCGGATGGACGTCGTCCGGGAGCTGGCCCTCACGCTCAAGGACGAGGAGCGGGTGCTGTTCCTGGGCCGGCACGTCGGCTACCCGATGGCGCTCGAGGGGGCGCTCAAGCTCAAGGAGCTGGCCTACATCGGCGCCGAGGGCTTCCCCGCGGGGGAGATCAAGCACGGCCCGATCGCGCTCATCGAGCAGGGCACGCCGGTCGTCGTCATCGCGCCGCGGCACGCGCTGCAGGCCAAGCTGGTGAACAACGTGCAGGAGGTCCGCGCCCGCGGCGCCCGCACGATCGTCATCGCGACCGACGGCGACGAGAGCATCACGCCGTACGCCGACGACATCATCCGCATCCCGGACGCCAAGTCGCTGCTCACCCCGCTGCTGACCCTGGTCCCCATGCAGGTGCTCTCCGCCGAGATCGCCCGTGCGCGGGGGCTCGACGTCGACCAGCCGCGCAACCTCGCCAAGTCCGTCACGGTCGAGTAGGTGCGCGGCTGGGCGCTGCTGCGGCTCGGCCTCGCGCTCCCCTTCCTGCTGTCGCTGCAGGGCGGGCGGATCCGCGCCCACCAGGGGCACAGCGTCCCCATCGACCTCGGGCTGGCGCCGGTCGACCCGCCGCCGCTGCTCTTCCACGGGACGGCGGAGCGGAACGTGGAGACGATCCTGCGCGAGGGCCTGCGCAACGGGTCGCGGCACCGCGTGCACCTGTCCCCGGACGTCCCCACGGCGACCCGAGTAGGGGCACGCCGCGGCAGTCCGCGCGTGCTGGAGGTGGACGCCGCCGCCATGGCCGCCGCCGGGCACGTCTTCCTGCGCTCGGACCACGGCGTGTGGCTGGTGGACGCGGTGCCGCCGGCGTACCTCAGACTGACGCCGTGATCGTGGGGGTGGGCATCGACGTGGTGCAGGTCGACCGTCTCGCCCGCGCGCTGACCCGGACTCCGCGGCTGGGCGAGCGGCTGTTCACCGAGGGGGAGCGGGCGCAGAGCCGGACGGAGTCGCTGGCGGCCCGCTTCGCGGCGAAGGAGGCCGTGGCCAAGGCGCTGGGCGCACCGGGCGGGCTGCGCTGGCGAGACGCCGAGGTGGTGAGCGACCCGAGCGGCCGGCCACGCCTGCTCCTGCACGGGGCGGTTGCGGAAGAGGCTGCGTCGCAAGGGATCACGACGTGGCACCTGTCGATGTCGCACGACGGCGGCGTCGCGACGGCCGTCGTGGTCGCCGAGGGCTGAGGACTACGCGCGGAACGACTCGGTGCTGACGGCCAGCGAGACGGCGTACTGCTCCGCAGACACCAGGCCCCGCGGGTCCACGGGCGCCCCGTCGGGGGCGGTGTAGGCGGCACCGCTCAGAGACGGCTCGGAGGGGAAGCGGCCGCCGGCGGACAGCCAGCGGACCTCCAGGCGCAGCTCCCCTCGCACGTACTGCGCCGACGGCAGGTCGCCCGGGGAGTAGGCGCGGTCGGAGGACAGGACGTCCCAGTAGTCCTGCAGCACCGCCGGGACAGCGGCGTAGTCGCCCGTCCAGCCGTCCGCGACCAGCTGCTCGTGCAGCGCGAGCGCCTGCTCGCGGAAGGCCGGAACGTCCCCCGGGCTCAGCGTGGTGCGGGTGGCCACGCAGGACAGGTCGTACTCGTCGTCGATCTTCCAGTTGTGCTGGCCGGCGTGGCAGGACTGCTGCTGGGCGACCGCGGCCACGGGTGACACCGGCAGGCGCACGTCGGCGAGCTCCTCGAGCGACTGCTCGCCGGCCGCGACGACCTCGGCGTCGTCCTCGGTGGGGGCCGCCGGGGGACAGCAGGTCGTCCCAGCCGCCCGACAGCATCGCGGCGAACCAGAGGACGAGCGCCGCCACGGTGACGGCGACGGTCCCGAGCACCCAGAGCAGCACGCGCAGCCAGCGCCCGCGCCGGCGGCGGACCGGCGGAGGGGCGGGCGAGGGAGCGGTCATCAGCGTCATGGTGCGACGGTGCCCCACACTGCGGCGGGCGCCCACCCCAGGAGTACTCAGGGCCGAGGAACACGGACGGAGGTGCCGGATGAGGTCCGCGCACAGCGTCGCGCAGGTGCGGGCGGCGGAGGCCGACCGCATGGCGCAGCTCCCCCCAGGCGGGCTGATGCAGCGCGCCGCCAGCGGACTCGCCGTCGCGGTGGCCGGGCGGCTCGGCCGCGTCTACGGCTCGCGCGTCGTGCTGCTTGTCGGTGGCGGCGACAACGGCGCGGACGCGCTGTGGGCCGGGGCGATGCTCGCGCGGCGCGGCGCACAGGTGTCGGCGGTGCTGGCCGCGGAGCCGCGCGCCGATGCGATGGCTGCGCTGCGCGGTGCGGGCGGCCGGGTGGTCGAGGGCGTGCCGGCAGAGGGGATGGTGGTCGACGGGCTGGTCGGCCTCGGTGGCCGCGGGCCGCTGCGGCACGCCGGCCTCGCGGAGCAGGTGCGCGACCGGGAGGTCGTCGCCGTCGACCTGCCGAGCGGCGTGGATGCGGACACGGGCGAGGTCGCCGGAGCAGCCATCAGCGCCGACCTCACCGTCACGTTCGGCACCCTGAAGCCCGGCCTGCTGCTGGCCCGCAGGCACGTCGGCCGGCTGCACCTCGTGGAGCTCGGCCTGGACCTGCCGCTCGCCCAGGTGCAGGCGCTGGAGGACGCCGACGCCGCGGCGCTGCTGCCCCGGCCGCAGGCGCACGACGACAAGTACACGCGCGGTGTGCTCGG
>JAOPWK010000302.1 GCA_025965735.1 Frankiales bacterium | reverse complement strand
GCCCCGGTGCTGCTGATCACCGGCGCGGCTGCATATCTGCAACGAGACGGCGCCCTCGCGCGGATCGCCCTCACCCGGGCGGCAGAGGCCGGAGACCTGACGATGGCCCGGCTCCTGCTGACGGCGCTGGACGGGCAGGTGCCGCCCTCGGAGATCCGGGACGTGTTCGCGACCGGGGCCGCGACGTCCGACGCCTTCGGTTGATCGTGCCGTGCGGCCGGGGCTTGAGCATCGGACGTCCTCGGGCGGGCGGGCCCGTCGCACGAGGTGGGCGCAAGCCCGGCAGTCCTGGACCGCTGACAACCGGCGACGGCCGCCGCTGCCACCGCGCAAGCGGGGCAGCGACGGCCGTGGACCTACGGCTGGGGTGCCGGTCAGGGCAGGTGGCGCTCCGCCGGACCGCTGTAGACCTGGCGCGGGCGGCCGATCTTGGTGGCCGGGTCGTTGATCATCTCTCGCCAGTGCGCGATCCAGCCCGGCAGCCTGCCGAGGGCGAACAGCACGGTGAACATCGGTGTCGGGAAGCCGAGAGCCTTGTAGATGATGCCCGTGTAGAAGTCGACGTTGGGGTAGAGCTTGCGGCTGACGAAGTACTCGTCGGCCAGCGCGATCTCCTCGAGCTTCATCGCGACCTCGAGCAGCGGGTCGCTCTTGCCGAGGTCGGAGAGCAGCTCCTCGACCATCTTCTTCACCAGAGCGGCTCGCGGGTCGTAGTTCTTGTAGACCCGGTGGCCGAAGCCCATCAGCTTGACGCCGGGCTCCTTGTTCTTCACGCGCTGGACGAAGGCCTCGACGTCGCCGCCGTTGCTGACGATGCCCTCGAGCATCTCGAGGACCGCCTGGTTGGCACCCCCGTGCAGCGGGCCGAAGAGGGCGGAGACGCCCGCAGCCACCGAGACGAACAGGTTGGCCTCGGACGAGCCGACCATCCGCACCGTCGACGTGGAGCAGTTCTGCTCGTGGTCGGCGTGCAGCAGGAAGAGCAGGTTGAGCGCCTTGGAGGCGACCGGGTTGACGCTGTAGTCCTCGGCGGGGACGCCGAACGTCATCCGCAGGAAGTTGTCCACGTAGCCCAGGGAGTTGTCCGGGTAGAGGAACGGCTGGCCGACGGACTTCTTGTACGCGTAGGCCGCGATGGTCGGCAGCTTGGCCAGCAGGCGGATCGTGGACATCTCGACGTGCTCGTCGTCGAACGGGTCGAGGCTGTCCTGGTAGAAGGTCGACAGCGCCGAGACGGCCGAGGAGAGCACGGCCATCGGGTGCGCGTCGGTCGGGAACCCGCCGAAGAACTCGCGGAAGTCCTCGTGCAGCATCGTGTGCTTGCGGATCTTGGCCTTGAAGCCGTTGAGCTCCTCCTCCGTCGGCAGCTCGCCGTAGATGAGCAGCCAGGCGACCTCGAGGAACGACGCCTTCTCCGCGAGCTCCTCGATCGGGTAGCCGCGGTACCGCAGGATGCCCTCGTCGCCGTCGATGTAGGTGATGGCGGACGAGCAGGCGGCGGTGTTCACGAAGCCCGGGTCCAGCGTGACCATCCCGGTGGTCGAGAGCAGCTTCGGCACCTCGATCCCGGCGGGCCCCTCGGTGGCGGGGGCAACGGTCAGCGGCAGCGATCCGCCGGGGTGCTCGAGCGTGACGTCGGACATGGGTGGTCCTTCCGGGGCAGGCACGGGTGCGTGTCGGCACCCATCCTCCCCACGTCCGCGGTCGCGCCACCCGCCGGGGTCCCGCACCCTGGAGCGGTGCAGCCGCTCATCGTGACCCTGACGCTCGACGACGCCGCCCAGCAGCGCTTCGACGCCCTGCGGGAGGCGCACTTCCCGCGCGAGCGCAACCACCTGCAGGCGCACGTGACGCTGTTCCACGCGCTGCCCGGCGAGCAGGAGGAGCAGGTACGGCGGGACCTGGCCGAGGCCGCGGACCGGCCGGCGTTCCCGGTCCGCGTCAGCGGGCTGCGCAGCCTGGGGCGGGGGGTGGCATACGTCCTGGACTCGCCGGACCTCGCCGGGGTCCGCACAGGATTGAGAGAGCGCTGGCAGCCGTGGCTGACCCCGCAGGACGCCGCCAAGCACAGCCCGCACGTCACGGTGCAGAACAAGGTCGCGCCCGACCAGGCCAAGGCCCTGCTGGCCGTGCTGACGACCAGCTTCACGCCGTACGACGTGACAGCCACCGGGCTGGCGCTGTGGCGCTACCTCGGCGGACCCTGGGAGCCGCTGTCGAGGGAGAGGTTCTCCAGCGGCTGAGAGGTGGCGCCGATCGACGGCCGGTCCTCGACCGAACCCCGTTGCGCCTTCATCAGCTCCGTCCGTGCGAACACCTGCTGGTAGGTCGCCGTCCGCTCCGCGCGCCCGCGGCCGATGAAGCTCACCGCCCAGTGCATCAGCGCGGTGAAGCGGTTCTTGAACGCCGTCAGGTACAGCAGGTGCAGCGCGAGCCAGGCCACCCACGCGATGAAGCCGCGCAGGTGGATCCGGCCGATGCTGGCCACCGCGCGGAAGCGAGAGATGGTGGCCATGGAGCCCTTGTCGAAGTACTGGAAGTCCTTGCGCTCCGTGCGTCCTGCCGCCTCGGCCCTGATCTGCTTGGCGACGTGCTTGGCGCCCTGGATGGCGACGGGGGACACGCCGGGCAGCCGGTCCAGGCCCATCATGTCGCCGATGACGTAGACCTCGGGGTGGCCGGGCAGCGACAGGTCGCGCTGCACCAGGACGCGGCCGCTGCGGTCCAGCTCGGCACCGGACTGCGCCGCGAGCTGCTCGCCCAGCGGGGACGCGGCGACTCCGGCGGCCCAGATCTTGGTCCGGGACTCGAGCCGGCGGGTGCTTCCGTCGCGGTCCTTGACGACGATGCCGTACCGGTCCACGTCGACGACCATCGCGCCCAGCTGGACCTCCACGCCCATGCCCTCGAGCTCGTGCTTGGCGTGCTCGGCCAGGTCGTCGCCGAACGTCCCGAGCACCTTGTCGGCGGCGTCGAGCAGCACTACCCGGGTGGTCGACGGGTCAAAGGTGCGGAAGTTGCCCTTCAGCGTGCGGCGCGACAGCTCGGCGATCTGGCCCGCCATCTCGACCCCGGTCGGGCCGGCGCCGACCACGACGAACGTCAGCCACGCGTCGAGCTTCAGCGGGTCGTCCTCGAGCTCGGCCATCTCGTACGCGCCGAAGATGCGCCCGCGCAGCTCCAGCGCGTCGTCGATGGACTTCATGCCCGGCGCGAACTCGGCGAAGTGGTCGTTGCCGAAGTACGACTGCCCGGCGCCGGCCGCGACGACGAGCGAGTCGTACGGCGTCACCGTCGTCCGGTCGACGACGGTGTGCGTCACCGTCCTGGCCTCGAGGTCGATCGTCTCCACGGTGCCGAGCAGCACGCGGGCGTTCTTCTGCCGGCGCAGGATGTCCCGCGTCGGCGGCGCGATCTCGCCCTCGGACAGGATGCCGGTCGCGACCTGGTACAGCAGCGGCTGGAACAGGTGGTGCGACGTGCGGTCGATGAGCGTCACCTGGACGTCCGCGCGCCGCAGCGCCTTGGTCGCGAACAGGCCGCCGAAGCCGGACCCGATGACCACCACGCGGTGCTTGTCGCTCATGACTGGTCCCAACGTCGGCGGCTCCTCGAGGTGATCCTCCTGCCCCTGCGATGCTGACCACACCCTGCCCCGGAGGTCCCTGTGCGCGAGCCCGTCCTGCCCGAGCTGCTGTCCCCGTGGCGCACGCCGGAGCGGGCGGCGCTGCAGCAGGAGGCACGGGAGTTCGCCCGGGATCGGGTGCTCCCCGTCGCCGACGAACTGGACCCGCAGAAGGGCGAGATGCCGCGCTCGCTCATCGAGGCCTTGGCCGCCAAGGGCTGGTTCGGGATCACGATCCCCGAGGAGCAGGGCGGTCTGGGGCTCGGCGTCTTCGAGTACTGCATGGTCTCGGAGGAGCTCGCCCGCGCCTGGCTGAGCGTGGCCAGCATCCTGGCCCGCGGACAGGGCCTGGGCACGCAGGTCGTCGACGACGACCGCCGCGCCGAGCTGCTGCAGCGCAGCGCCCGCGGCGCGTGGATCGGGTCCATCGCGCTGTCGGAGCCGACCGCCGGCTCGGACCTCGCCGGCGTGCAGACGCGGGCGGTGCGCGACGGCGACGACTGGGTGCTGACCGGCCGCAAGCGCTGGGCCGGCAACGCGCTGGCCGCGGACTTCGTCGAGGTGCTCGCGCGGGTGCGCGACCCGGAGGAGGGCGAGCCGCGGTCGGCCGGTCTCGAGCCGTTCCTCGTCGTCAAGCAGCCCGGCACCTTCCCGAACGGCATGACCGGGCACGTCATCGACAAGATCGGCTACCACGGCTTCCTGACGTGGGAGCTCGACCTGGACGGCGTGCGAGTGCCGGACGCCGACCGGCTGACCGGCCTCTACGGCGACGAGGGCGCCGACGCCGACGCGGGCGGGTTCGCCAGCGTGCAGCGCGGCCTCAACATCGCGCGGGTGCACACGGCAGCACGCGCGGTCGGCGTCGCTCGCGCGGCGGTGGAGGACTGCACGACCTACCTGCAGGAGCGCGAGCAGTTCGGGCACCCGATCGCGGACTTCCAGGCGCTGCGCTTCGCGCTGGCCGACATGCAGGCGCAGGTCACGCAGGCGCGCGCGTTCTGGCAGCAGGTCGCGCACCTGCTCGACTCCGGCGAGCCGGCCGAGCAGGAGTCCGCGTCGGTGAAGCTGCTGGCGACCGAGATGGCCGTACGGGTCACCAACACCGCGATGCAGCTGCACGGCGGGAACGGCTACACGACCGAGCGGCGGGTGGAGCGGTACTGGCGGGACGCCCGCCTCACGACCATCTTCGAGGGGACCAGCGAGATCCAGCGGCGCATCATCAGCGACCGGATGCTGCCCCGTGCCTGAGTCCCCGCTGCTGGCGGAGGTGCGCCGGGCGCGGACGTCCGACGTGCCCGGCATCCGCGCGCTGGTCGACTCCTACACCGGCGACCGGCGGCTGCTGGCCAAGGCGATGGTCAATCTCTACGAGGACGTGCAGGAGTTCTTCGTCGCGGTCGACGGGGAGCAGGTCGTCGGCTGCGGCGCGCTGCACGTGCTGTGGGAGGACCTGGCCGAGGTGCGCACGCTGGCCGTCGCCCAGGCGGCGCAGGGGCGCGGCGTCGGCTCGGCGCTGCTGGAGCGGCTGGCCGAGAACGCGCGCGAGCTCGGCGTCGGCCGGCTGTTCTGCCTCACCTTCGAGACCTCCTTCTTCGCCCGGCACGGCTTCGCGCCGATCGAGGAGCTGGCGCTGGACCCGGACGTGCGGGCCGAGCTGCTTCAGTCGCCGGACGAGGGGGTGGCGGAGTTCCTCGACCTCGCCCGGGTGAAACCGAACACGCTCGGCAACACCCGCATGCTGGCGGTCCTGGAATGACTCCCACGCGGTAGCGTTGTTACTTGCACACGCAACGACCGAGGAGCCGCACATGCCCGCCGTGACCGCAGACACCCTGACCCTGGCTCGCGTGCCCCAGGCCGGCCTCGGCGACGTGGAGCGTCCCGTGCTCGGCGTCACCACCGCGCCGCAGGGCTACGAGGGCGAGGGATTCCCCGTCCGCCGAGCCTTCGCGGGCATCGCCCAGAAGCACCTCGACCCGTTCATCATGATGGACCAGATGGGCGAGGTGGAGTACGCGCCGGGCGAGCCCAAGGGCACCTCGTGGCACCCGCACCGCGGCTTCGAGACGGTCACCTACATCATGGACGGGGCCTTCCAGCACCAGGACAGCCACGGCGGCGGCGGCTTCATCAAGGACGGCGCGACGCAGTGGATGACCGCCGGCGGCGGCATCCTGCACATCGAGACGCCCCCGGTCGAGCTCGTCCGGAGCGGCGGCACCTTCCACGGCATCCAGCTCTGGGTGAACCTGCCGTCCAAGGACAAGATGACCGACCCGGCGTACCAGAACCTCGAGGGCGACGACGTCACACTGCTCGCCTCGCACGACGCCGGCTCGCTGCTGCGCCTCATCGCCGGGGACCTGCCGACCGGGAACGGCGGCGTCGTTCGCGGCCCCGGCTCCACCCGTACGCCGATCACGCTGATGCACGCCACCATCACGCCCGGCGCCACGCTGTCGCTGCCGTGGAAGCCGGAGTTCAACGCGCTGGTCTACGTGCTGTCCGGCGACGGCAAGGTCGGCGCGGGCAATGTCGGTACAGCGTTCGGCAGCGCCTATGCAACAGCCGCTCCGGTGCGCACCGGCCAGACCGCGGTGCTCGGCGACGGCGACCGCATCACCCTCAGCGCCGACGAGGTGCAGGACAGCCGGCACGCCGCGCTCGAGGTGCTCGTCCTCGGCGGTGAGCCGATCCGCGAACCGGTCGCGCAGTACGGCCCGTTCGTCATGAACACCCGCGCGGAGCTGCAGAAGGCCGTCGAGGACTTCCAGGCGGGCCGCTTCGGGCAGATCCCGGCCGGTGCGCTCATGCCGCACACCGGCTGAGCTACCTCCCGCGGTAGAGCGCGGCGGCCACCGAGGTCGCCAGGTTGAGGCTGCTGACGCCCGGCCGCATCGGCAGGGCGAGCACGACGTCGGCGCGCGCTCGCAGCTCCGCGCCGACCCCGCCGCGCTCGCTCCCCACCACCAGGACCGCATCCGCCGGCAGGGGCGCGGCCGGGTCGCCGTCGGCATCCAGCACCACCACCGGGCCGCGGACGTCGGACGCGGCGACGTGCAGCACCGGCAGGGCGTAGTGCAGCCCGGCGCTGCCGCGCAGGACGGTCGGGTGCCACGGGTCGAGCGTCCCGGTGCAGGCGACGCCGGAGCAGCCGGCCGCCGCAGCGACCCGCACCACCGCGCCGGCGTTGCCGGGGGAGCGCGGCGCGTCCAGCAGCACCAGCGGAGCGGTCCGCGCGTGCAGCACCGACAGGTCCGGCTCCGGCACCTCGCCGTCCGCCTCGACGCCTGTGTGGTGCCCGACCTCCGCCACGGTGGCTCGCGACAGCAGCGCGTCGAGGACGTCCGGCGCCAGCCGGTCGGCCAGCGCGCGGGCCTGCTCCAGCGACCGCACCCGCACGTCGTGCACCAGGTGCGGCGCGAACCGCAGCGCGTGCTTCACGCAGTGGAAGCCCTCGAGCGGCACGGTCATCCGCGCAGCCTGTCAGCGCAGGTCGCCCGTCACGCGTGACACCCTCTTGTGGTGACGCGTCGCCTCCTCCCGCTGGTCCTTCTGTCCGCACTGCTGGCCCCGGCCGCGCCTGCGGCGGCCGCGGCGGGCGACCCGACCGGGCTGCCCGCCGGGGTTCCTGAAGCGGCCCTGCGCGCCGAGCCGGTGCTGCCGGCTCCG
>JAOPWK010000289.1 GCA_025965735.1 Frankiales bacterium | reverse complement strand
CGGAGGTGGTGCTGACGCCGTCGACGGCCGACGCCGCCCGCTCGGTGTCGGAGGGCCGGTACGACGCGGCTGTCGCGGCGCCCATCGCCGCGGAGCACTACCGCCTGCAGGTGCTGGCCTCCGACGTGCAGGACAACGCGGGCGCCGTGACCCGCTTCGTGCTCGTGTCGCGGCCGGGGCCGCCGCCGGCGCCGACGGGCGCGGACCGCACGACGCTGTTCGCCTTCATCGCGGAGAACCAGCCGGGTGCGCTGCTGTCGGTGCTGACGGAGTTCGCGGTGCGCGGCATCAACCTCACCCGCATCGAGTCGCGTCCGAGCGGCAGCGGGCTGGGCAGCTACTTCTTCTCCATCGACTGCGAGGGGCACCTGCAGGACGCGCGTGTCGGTGAAGCGCTCGCCGCGCTGCACCGCACCTGCGCGGACGTGCGCGTGCTCGGCAGCTACCCGCGCGCCGACGGAGCGGCGCCGGACGTGCGGGCGGGCACGAGCGACGGCGACTACCGCGCGGCCGCCGCCTGGCTGGACCGGCTGCGGGGCAGCTAGCCGAACATCCCGCCGCCGCCACCGCTGCTGCCGTGGCTGTGCGTCGGCACGACCGGCCCCTCGCTGGCCTGGACGACCAGGAACCCCTGGCCGGAGAACGCCAGCTGGAAGGCCTCGCCGCTGCCGCGCCCGATGAGGGCGGAGGCGCCGGCGGTGCGCACCAGGCGGGTCTGCAGGCTCGCCGACCAGGCGATCGCGGACTGCAGGTCGGCGTACGTCGGCGCCTCGCCGGTGTTGAGCACGACGGGCGTGCCGAACGCGCTCACGACCAGCCGGCCGGTACCGCTGAAGACCATGTTGAACGCGCCGCCGGACAGCGCGGACGCACCCTCGACGCGACGGATGTCCCAGGTGAGCGTCGGCTCGAAGGCGAGCACGTTCGCGCCGTTGACGGTCACGCCGTCGCCGTCCAGGTCCAGGATGTGCAGCTCGTTCGCGTCCTGCGCGAGGAAGACGTCGCCGGTGCCGCGACAGCGCATCAGCGGCACGCCCTCGCCGGTCAGCGCCTTCTTGAGGAAGCGGCCCACCCCGCCCGCTCCCTCGTACGCGAACTCCACCGAGCCCTGGTAGGCCACCATCGCGCCCTGGCGGGCGAGCAGCTCGCTGCCGTCCAGGCGGGCCTTGAGCATGCGGGGGTTCTGCAGCGCGAGGGTCTCGCCGCTGGTGGTCTCCAGGTTGTTGCCGAACAGGTCGCTGCGCATGACCCGACGCTAGTGCCCGCCGGTAGCCTCGGCGAGGTGATCGACCTCAAGCTCCTGCGCGACGACCCGGACCGCGTGCGCGCCTCGCAGGTGGCGCGCGGCGACGACCCGGGGCTGGTGGACGCGCTGCTCGCGGCGGACGACGCGCGCCGCGCCGCGGTCACCCGCGCGGACAACCTGCGGGCGGAGCAGAAGGCGGTCTCGCAGTCGGTGAAGTCGGCCTCGGCCGAGGAGCGCCCGTCCGTGCTCGAGAAGGCCAAGGCGCTGTCGGCAGAGGTCAAGGCCGCGGAGGCTGCGCAGTCCGAGGCGGACGCCGCTCTGCGCGTCGCGCACCTCGCCGTGCCGAACGTCGTGCTCGACGGCGTGCCGCCAGGCGGCGAGCAGGACTATGTGGTGCGCGAGCAGGTCGGCGAGGTGATGCCGATGCTGTTCGCGCCGCGCGACCACCTCGACATCGGCGTCGGCCTCGGAGCCATCGACGTGGAGCGCGGAGCCAAGGTCAGCGGCAGCCGGTTCGCCTTCCTCACGGGCTGGGGCGCGCTGCTCGAGCTCGCGCTGGTGAACCTGGCGATCGGCCAGGCCGTGGAGGCCGGCTTCAACCCCGTCATCGCGCCGGCGCTGGTGCGGCCAGAGGCCATGGAGGGCACCGGCTTCCTTGGCGCTCATGCCGACGAGGTCTACAAGCTGGCCAACGACGACCTCTACCTCGTGGGCACGTCGGAGGTGCCGCTCGCGGCGTTCCACTCCGGCGAGGTGCTGGACGACCTGCCGATGCGGTACGCCGGCTTCTCGTCCTGCTTCCGTCGCGAGGCCGGCAGCCACGGCAAGGACACCCGCGGCATCATCCGCGTGCACCAGTTCGACAAGGTCGAGATGTTCTCGTACGTGGATCCTGCCGATGCCGAGGCCGAGCACCTGCGGCTGCTCGAGCAGGAGAAGGCGTTCCTGTCGGCGCTCGAGCTGCCGTTCCGCGTGATCGACGTCGCCGCAGGCGATCTCGGCTCCTCGGCCGCGCGCAAGTACGACTGCGAGGCGTGGCTGCCGTCGCAGCAGCGCTGGCTCGAGCTGACGAGCACGAGCAACTGCACCGACTTCCAGGCGCGCCGCCTCGGCATCCGCACCCGGGGGGAGAGCGGCCTGTCGCCCGTCGCCACGCTGAACGGCACGCTCTGCGCCGTCGGGCGCACCATCGCGGTGCTGCTCGAGGTGCACCAGCGCGAGGACGGCAGCGTGCACGTGCCGGAGGCGCTGCGCCCGTGGCTGGCGAACCGCAAGGAGCTGCTGCCCCAGTGAGCGGAGGCTGCGGACGGTGCGCCGCGACGCAGGAGCGGGTGCGCCGGCTGCTGCTGGAGCGAGCACCGGTGTGGCAGTGACGGCTCCCCGCCTGGTCGCCAGCGACCTGGACGGGACGCTGGTCCGCAGCGACCTGTCCGTCTCCGACCGCACGCGCGCGGCGCTGGCGCGGGTGGAGGAGGGCGGCGCGCTCTTCGTCATGGTGACCGGGCGGCCGCCGCGGTGGATGGCGCCGGTGGCCGAGGCGACCGGCCACCGCGGACTCGCCGTCTGCGCCAACGGCGCGCTGGTCTACGACCTGCACACCGAGCAGGTGGTGCGCTCATCCGTGCTGTCGGCAGCGGTGGCTGCAGAAGTGGTCGAGGCGCTGCGGCAGGACCTGCCGGGGATCGCGTTCGCCGTGGAGAAGGCGCCGGTCGACGGCGTGCCCGGCGGCTTCGCGCGCGAGCCGGTGTACGTGCCGCGCTGGGACAACGGCGAGGTCGCGGTGGAGGACGTCGATGTGATGGTGTCCGGGGGCGCGGTGAAGCTGCTCGCCCGGCAGGAGGACATGGGGTCGGACGAGCTGCTGGCCGCTGCCCGCGCCTGCCTGGGCCCAGCCGCCGAGCTCACCCACTCCAGTGCCGACGGGCTGCTGGAGATCAGCGCGCCGGGCGTCAGCAAGGCCAGCGGGCTGGCGTCCCTGGCGCAGGAGTGGGGCGTGGACGCGAGCGAGGTCGTGGCCTTCGGCGACATGCCCAACGACCTGCCGATGCTGGTCTGGGCCGGCCACGCCGTCGGCATGGCCAACGCGCACCCCCAGGTGCTGGCCTCCGTGGACGAGGTCACCGGCACCAACGACGAGGACGGTGTGGCGCAGGTCCTCGAGCGCTGGTTCTAGCGACTTCGCCCCGTTCGGGACAGGACCGGGGGCAACGGCGGCGAAACTCCCCCCATGCGCTCCCGCCGCCTGATCGTCCTGGCCCTTGCCGCCTGCACCGCCGTCGCCCCGCTGGCGCCCGCCCTGGCCGCACCCGTGGACCGGCAGTTCCCGGGCTCGCCGACCTCGGGCGTGCGTGAGTCCACGCCGAACGACCCGGCCTTCGACTGCAGCGAGCCCGACGACGAGGACGGCCCCGACAACGGCGGGACCGTGGCGAACTGCGGGAGCATCTGGGATGCCCAGTCGCAGCTGTGGGGCTTCGCGCCGAACAGCACGAGGACCACCGCGGTGCACAGGGACGGACCGCGGGCGGGCCAGCCGATGCGCTCCGGCATCTCCATGGACGCGGCGTGGAAGACCTCCGCCGGCCGGCCCGACGTGCCCGTCGCCATCCTCGACACCGGCATCGTCTGGAACAACGCCGAGCTGCGCCAGCAGGTGGCGCTCAACCAGCGCGAGCTGCCGAGCTCGCAGACGGACCGCGACCGCGACGGCGTCATCGGCGTCGACGACCTCACCGGCGTGCCCACAGGTGCGGGCCCGAACGGCGACCCGGCGAAGGTCGACGCCCAGGACGCGATCCACCACTTCGCCGACGGCGTCGACGACGACGGCAACGGCTACGTCGACGACATCGCCGGGTGGGACTTCTTCGACGACGACAACGACGCCTTCGACGCCTCCTCGTACTCCGCAGCCAGCAACCACGGCACCGGCCGCGCCAACGACGCCGTGCGCCGCGGCCACGACCAGGCCGGCGAGATCGGCACCTGCCCCCGGTGCACCTTCATCCCGGTCCGCGTGTGGGACACCTTCGTGGTCTCCGGCGACAACTACGCCATGGGCGCGGCCTACGCGGCGGACGCCGGCGCGAAGGTCATCGAGGTGGCGCTCGGGGCGCTGAGCAACAGCCCGACCGCCAAGGCCGCGACGCGGTACGCCTACGACAAGGGCGTCACCTTCGCCGTCGTCTCGAGCGACCTGAACACCGCCAACCACAACTTCCCGACGCACTACGACGAGGTCATCCGCGTCAACGGGACGGTCGCCGACACCTACGGCCTCGGCGCCGCGGAGGCCAACGAGTTCGGGCTCCCGCTGACGGAGGTCGGCCTCGGCGCGCAGGCGCCGGTCGGGACCTACTTCCGCAACAGCAACCTCACGCAGTACGGGTCGCACCTGCACGTCAGCGCCGTCGGCGACACCGGCTCGTTCGCCACGGGACAGGCCTCGGGCGCCTTCGGCGCGGTCATCTCGGCCGGCAAGGACAAGGGGCTCGACCTCACGCCCGCCGAGGTCAAGCAGATCGTGACGCTCACCGCCCAGGACGTCCGCCCGCTGGACACGATCGGCGTGGGGCTGCCCGACCCGGCGAAGGTCGGCTTCGACGAGCGCTTCGCCTACGGCCGGCTCGACATGGGCGAGGCCATGAAGCGCGTGACGGCGGAGAAGGTGCCGCCGACCGTGCTGTTCCGCAGCCCGACCTGGTGGGCGCTCATCGACCCGGCCACGCGGTCGAGCGTGCCGGTGGTCGCCGACAGTGGCAGCCGCACCGCGACGCACGCAGTCGTGGT
>JAOPWK010000257.1 GCA_025965735.1 Frankiales bacterium | reverse complement strand
GCTGCTCCGGCGGGCGGTCTCCGGGACGACGGTGCCGAGGGCGGCCGGCGGCAGCACGACGACGGGCGGCCGACCCGGCGCGGCGACGGCCGGCGGCAGCGGCTCGAGGCCGGGGCCAGGTCGGACGACGGACGCCGTGCCGGTGAGCACCACCAGGGCCGTAGCGCCGGAGGTGACGGCGACGAGGGCGCCGGTGGCGAGGGCGAGCACGACGCGGTTGGGCCCGAGGACCCGTACCGCCCGCTGCTCGCCCACGTCGCTGTCCCGTCTCTGCCCCGGCATGTCCAGTATGCCACGATCCGTAGTGATCTGACTACTCAACGTACCGGTGGCTTCTGACAGTTCGCCACCCGAACGGCTACTCCTTCCGCTCGGCGCGGTCCTTCACCCGTGCGAGCGTCTGCTCGATGCTCTGCGCCGTGAACGCGCTGCGGTCGGAGACGCCGGTCACGACCTTCCCCAGCTGGGTGAGCAGCGCACCGCGGCGGTCGGTCCAGGTCTCCGTCACCCGGCAGCCGTAGCCCGTCGACTCCAGGTCGTACGACCACTCCGCGGCCACCATCCCCACCGCGCTGACCTCGAAGGCGAACTCCTCGCCGGGGACGCACCGGACGACGGTGCAGCGCGTCGACCAGCGGCGCAAGCCCCTGGCGTTGCGGCCGCGGAACACCGCGCCCACCGACGGTCCGCCCCCGCCGACCCAGCGCCCCCCGGAGGCCTCCGGGCTGTAGTCGCCCATGCGCGGCAGGTCGCTCACCAGCGCCCACACCCGTTCCGCGGGCGCATCGATGTCGGTCGTGCGGGAGATGACCTGCGAGTCCGTCGGCATCGTGATCACGCTAATGCTGCCTGGGCTGCGTGGAGGTCCTTCGGCGGGTCCGGTGCCACCTGGTGCGTGCCCGGGGGCAGCAAGGGGGATCATGCCCCGCATGCCGCCCCTCCCCGCCTGCACGCGCGCCCTGCTCGCCCTGCTGCTGGTCCTGCCGCTGACGGCCTGCGGAGACGACGTCGACCCGAAGCCGTCCGCCGACCGGCCGGTCGTGGCGGAGCCGGACAACCCCTCGGTCGCCAGCGGAGTCGCCGATCCGACCGCGCCCCGGATCGTGAGCATCGTGGTCACCGGCGACGACCTCACCGGCGACACCGGCGTCGTCGAGCTGGCGCGCAACGTGCCGGTCCGCCTGGTGGTCATCAGCGACCGGTCCGACACCGTCGTCGTGCAGGGCCTGGACATCACGGCGCTGGCCACCGCCGAGGTGCCGGTCCAGCTCGACTTCCTGGTGAGCCGGGCGGGTGAGTTCCCGGTGGTGCTGGACGGCAGCGGCGTGGAGCTGACCCGGCTGCGGGTGGGCTAGCGGGGTCAGGTCGTGCACAGCCACGGCGCGCACGCGGCCGGCGGTGCGCTCGACGAGCCGGGCCTGCGGCCGGGTACCCCCGGGCACGCCGCCCGGCGCCGGCTGCACCGGCTGCTGGCGGCCGTGCTCGTCCCCCTGGTCGTCCTGACGGCGGTGGCACTGGTGCTGCTGATGCCCGACGGCGACCGGGTGGACCGCTTCCCGGCCGGGCTCGGCCCGCAGACCGACCTGGTCCGCGCGGAGCTGCTGACCCGCGAGGTCGTGCCCTGCCCGGACCGGGCGGCGGGCGGGCAGGACGGCGAGCTCGTGCCGATCCTGCCGCCGCCAGCAGACGCGCCAGGCGTGGCGCAGACCGCGTGCATCGCGGCGACGGTGGAGCTGCTGTCCGGCCCGGACCGCGGCGATGCCTTCGTGCTCGACGCGCTGTCGACGCCGGTGACGCCGTTCCCCGAGCAGGGGACGGTGCTGCTGTCGTACGCGCCGGAGGCGGAGGCCGGGGAGCAGTACGCCTTCGCCGACGTCGAGCGGCGCACGCCGCTGCTGCTGCTCGCCGCGGTCTTCGCGGTGGCGGTGATCGCGCTCGGCCGGTGGACCGGGCTGCGCGCGCTGTTCGGGCTGGGGCTGACGCTGCTGGTGCTGACCGGCTTCGTGCTGCCGGCGCTGCTGGCCGGCTCGGACGCGCTGCTCGTCGCCCTGGTCGGCTCGGCGGCCGTGATGTTCACCGTGCTCTACCTCGCGCACGGCATCCGGGTGCAGACCTCGATCGCCGTGCTCGGGACCCTGGCCAGCCTGCTGCTGACCGTGCTGCTCGCCCAGGTGTTCGTCCAGGCCAGCGCGCTGACGGGGCTCGGCTCGGACGAGACCAGCCTGATCAGCTCGACCGTGGGCACGCTGGACCTGCGCGGGCTGCTGCTGGCCGGCATCGTCATCGGCTCGCTCGGTGTGCTCGACGACGTGACGGTGACGCAGTCCAGCGCGGTCTGGGAGCTGCACGTCGCCAACCCGGCGGCCAGCGTCCGCGAGCTGTACACCGCCGGCATCCGGATCGGCCGCGACCACATCGCCTCCACCGTGAACACCCTGGTGCTGGCCTACGTCGGGGCCTCGCTGCCCCTGCTGGTCGTCTACAGCCTGGCCGGATCGCAGCTGCAGGACGTGCTCACCAGCGAGGTGGTCGCCCAGGAGGTCGTGCGCACGCTGGTCGGCTCGATCGGGCGGGTGGCGGCGGTCCCGCTGACGACGCTGCTGGCCGCGCTGACGGTCCGGGTGGCTCGCGAGAAGTAGCAGCAGGAAGTCGCCCCTGCTGCGTCGAAGCAACCGCGCATGACCGAGACCACGACCACGCGCGGCCTGTCCCGCCGCTCCCTGTTCCGCTCCGCCGCCGCCGTGGGCGCCGTCGGAGCCGTCGGCGTCTCCCTCCCCGCGGTCGCCGCTGGTGGGAGCAGCGCCGTCGAGCCGCTGCGCCTGGCGCGCGTCTGGGCCGTCACCCGGGCCCAGCAGAAGGCGCTCGCCGGCCTGGACGACACGCACAACGTCTTCGCCGACGGCTCGGTCGAGTACCTGCTGTGGCCCGGTGACCTGGCCCGGCTCAAGGCGACGGGCCTGCGCTACGAGATCACCGTCCCGGACCTGGTCCAGCGCGACCTCCAGCTGCTCCGCCAGGCCAAGGCGCAGGTGCGCACGGCCGCGGTCATGCCCGGGGAGACGACGACGGGCGACTACCGCCAGCTGGCCGACTACGAGGCCGACATGCGCGCGCTGGTGAAGAAGTACCCGACCAAGGCACGCCTGCTCGAGCTGCCGCACCGCACGCTCGAGGGCCGCACGGTGTACGGCATCGAGATCGCCACCAACGTCAACGCCAAGGACGGACGCGCGGTCTTCTACCAGGACGGCTGCCACCACGCGCGCGAGTGGCCGGCCTCCGAGGTCCCGATCATGTGGGCCTTCGACCTGCTGGAGAACTACTCCAAGGACCCGCGCATCAAGGCCATCGTGGACAACGTCCGCAACGTCATCGTGCCGGTCGTCAACGTGGACAGCTTCCACTTCACCCGGTCGTTCCCGCCGATCGAGTCCGGCGAGATCGCCGGGGTCACCAACCCGCTGCCGCCCGAGGGCGTCACGCTCGGCGGCCAGGGCCGGTACACCCGCAAGAACCGCCGCCCGATGACCACGCACGTCAGCGAGGGCCTCGGCCTGGCCGAGACGGAGATCCCGAAGCAGCTGCAGGGGTACCTGGGCGTCGACCCCAACCGCAACTACGCCTACAAGTGGGGCGACGACGAGGGCGGCTCGTCGCCGTCGGCGACCGACCAGGCGTACCGCGGTCTCAGCCCGTTCTCGGAGCAGGAGTCGCAGAACGTCGGCCACGTGCTGAAGACCCGCCACGCCACCGCGATGATCACCCACCACACCTCGGGTGACCTGCTGCTCTGGGCCTGGGGCGACACCCAGGCGGACGCTCCCGACAATGCCGTGCTCGAGGGTCTGGGCCGGGCGATGGCCGCCTACAACGGCTACACCCCGCAGAAGTCGATCGACCTGTACGTCACGACCGGGACCTGCTCGGACTACGCGTACGGCGCGCTCGGCTCGATCGGCTACACCTTCGAGCACGCCGGCTCCAGCTTCCACCCGCCGTACCCGACCACCGTGCCGGAGATGTACGCCAAGAACCGCGTGGCGCTGATGATGCTGGCCATCTACGGCTGCATGGCGCCGGAGAAGCGGCCGGCGTTCCCGCTGAACGCGGACGCGACGGCCGAGCTGCGCGACATGAAGGTCACGAGCAAGAAGCTCAACCACGCGATCATCACCGGCCGCGCCGTCAACCGCGCCGGCCGCCCGGTCAGGGCGAAGCTGTCGATCACCAAGACGTTCGACACCGAGCTGTGGCAGCAGGGCTCCGGCAACCCGCTGGGTCAGAAGGTGTACCGCGAGTTCCTCGACACGAGCATGGAGAGCGGCGCAGACGGCCGCTTCGAGTGGCACGTCAACCCGTCGACACGGCCGGCCCTCACGGCCGCGAAGAAGACGGAGTCCTACGTGCTGTCGATCACCGGACCGACGGGCGTCGGCGTCAGCCGCCGGATCGTGGTGAAGCGCGGCCAGCGCCTCGACCTCGGGAACGTCGTCGTCGGGTAGTCGCTGGTGTCGTCGAGGGGCCGGTCGCGCAGCGCGCACCGGCCCCTCGCGCATCCGGCACCCCCCTTCCGGGCCATGCTCCTGTGATCACTAAGGGGCATGCGCCCGGTGCTCCCCGCTGCCGACGTCCTGAGGACGTAGCGCACCGCTGCGTGCGAGGGGCGGACGTCGTGAGCAGCACAAGCAAGAAGCAGGTACGGGTGAGCCGGGTCGCCGACTGGGCGGGCTGGTGCACACCGTGCGAGAGCGAGGACCGACCACTGGTGCTGACCCGCACCGGGCCGGGCGGCCTGACCTCCTGGCTGGCCGGGCTCGGCGACGAGGACCGCTTCCTGCTGCTCACCTGCAACGTCTGCGGCCACTGGCAGGTCGTCCCGGCTTGCGAAGAGGACGACCCCGAGGTCGTGCTGACCGAGGACGCGCTCAGTGACGACGAGGCGGTGCGCGAGGACGTGCACCAGGTGCTGGCCGAGGCGCGCGCGGTGGTCCTGCCGGCGCCGCGTGCGGAGCTCGACGTGCTACCGGCTGTCCCCGTGGTGGCCGACCTGCCTGCTGCTCCTCTGGTGGCCGACCTGCCTGCTTCTCCCGTGTCGATCGCTGAGCCAGCCGTGCTCGACCTGGGGGATGTCTTCCTCGAGGTGCCGCCCGGACCCGCACGGGCCTGTGCCGTGCCCGCGCCCCGGCGCGCACCCGAGG
>JAOPWK010000347.1 GCA_025965735.1 Frankiales bacterium | reverse complement strand
CCCGCCCGCCGCGCCGGTGGCAGCGGCCCCGACAGCCACGGCCCCTCCCGCCACGACGGGCATCGACGTCAAGGCGCCGAGCATCGGGGTGTTCTGGCAAGCCCCGGAGCCCGGTGCGGCGCCGTTCGTGGCGGTCGGTCAGCGGGTAGAGGCGGGCCAGGAGATGTGCATCATCGAGGTGATGAAGCTGATGAACCGCGTCCAGGCGCCCGTCACCGGTGTGGTCCAGGCGGTGCACGTGGCGAACGGCGAGGCCGTGGAGTTCGCGACGCCGCTGTTCACGATCGCCCCGGAGTAGGCAGGTGCAGATCAAGAGGGTCCTGGTCGCCAACCGCGGCGAGATCGCCGTGCGCATCGTCCGAGCCTGCTTCGACGAGGGAATCGAGAGTGTCGTCGCTGCCTCCTCGGCCGACGCCGGGTCGCTGGCCGCGTGCATGGCCGACCGCGTGGTCGTCATCGGTCCGCCACCGGCCCGGGACAGCTACCTGTCGGTCGAGCGCATCGTCGCCGCCGCCCTCCAGACCGGCTGCGACGCGATCCATCCTGGGTACGGCTTCTTGTCCGAGCGTCCGGAGCTGGCCGATGCCTGTGCGGAGAACGGGCTGACCTTCATCGGCCCGCCAGGCGATGTCATGCGACGTTCGGGCGACAAGCTGCGGGCCCGGGAGGTGGCCGCACGCCTGGGGATCCCGACTGGCGGCGGTACCGCTGCGCTGTCCTCGCTCGCGCATGCCGTCGAGTCCGCGATCGCGCTGGACGCCTTTCCCCTGATCCTCAAGGCATCCGCGGGGGGCGGCGGGCGAGGCATGACGATCGTCCGCGAGGTCGCCGACGTGGAGCGCTCGTTCGAGGTCTCCCGCCAGGAGGCGGAGGTCGCGTTCGGCGACGGGACCGTCTACCTCGAGCGGTACGTCGAGCAGGCGCGGCACGTCGAGGTGCAGATCCTCGCGGATACGCACGGCAACGTGGTGCACCTGGGAGAGCGCGACTGCAGTGCGCAGCGCAGGCACCAGAAGCTCGTGGAGGAGGCTCCCGCTGTGGGGCTGCCTGCCGAGCTCGTCGACGGCATCCGCTCCGCCGCGGTCACTCTCGCCGCGGAGCTGGGTTACGTGGGAGCCGGCACCTTCGAATTCCTCGTCGACGTGCGCCGGGGTGACTTCCTGTTCCTCGAGCTGAACGCGCGTGTCCAGGTGGAGCACCCGGTGACGGAGATGGTCACCGGTATCGACATCGTCCGTACCCAGCTGCGCATCGCCCAGGGGGAGCCCCTCCCGTTCTCGCAGGAAGACGTCCAGCTCGTGGGCCACAGCGTGGAGTGCCGCATCAACGCCGAGGACCCGCGTCGCGACTTCCTGCCGGACCCAGGGCGGATCGAGCAGTGGGTGCCGCCGCAGGGCCAGGGCGTGCGTGTGGACACCTACGTCCAGCCAGGCGTCGTGATCCCCCCCTTTTACGACTCGATGGTCGCGAAGGTGATCGTGCACGACGTCGACCGTGCCTCGGCGTTGAAGAAGATGGACCGGGCCCTGGCGCACCTGCGCGTGCGCGGCGTGCACACGACCGCGCCCTTGCACCGAGCCATCGTCACGGATACCGACTTCGCCGCCGAGCCCGTGACCACGCGCTGGATCGAGGAGCACTTCCTACCTCGCTGGGCCGGCGCAGACGCCTGAGCCCGCTCGGGCGTCTGCGCTCCTGCCTCTCATGCGCGACGGCCACCGCGCAGGTGGCGCGCCGTCCAGAAGCAGGCCGGCTCGATCAGCCGGCAGCCTCGTCCAGCACGGCGGCGACGGCCGCGGGCATCTCCCCGCGAGCTGCGGGCTCCAGGACGGCGAACGTGAACGGGTCGGACCGGTGCACCGTCGCCAGGATCCCGATGACCTGCTCCCGCGGTCGCCGGGCCAGCGCACGCACCGGCCCACCCAGCCACTTGGGGAAGGCGAACCCCTCCGTCAGCGCGACGTCGACGTGCGACGCCCGCCGCGCCACCCCGTCGCGGACGACAACGGCGGCGGCCGCCACCATGGCACCGAGGATGCGGTCCTGGATCTCCTGTTCAGGGACGGTACGCGGCTGAACGCCCTTCTCGGCTCGAGCCTGGGCGATCAGGGCCTCGACCGCGGGATCGGGCTCCCCGCGCTTGGCGCCCTCGGGGTAGCGGTACCAGCCGGTGCCGGTCTTGCGGCCCAAGCGCCCTGCCTCGTAGAGCCGGTCCAGGACGTCGACGTAGCGCTGCTCCGGGTCGCGGTCGACCGCCAAGACCTTGCGGCGTGCCCAGGCGATGTCGAGGCCGGACATGTCACCGACGGCGAACGGACCCATGGCGATGCCGAGAGCGACGCAGGCGGCATCGACCTCTGCCGGGCTCGCGCCCTCTTCGACGCAGAACTCCGCCTGCGTGCGGTAGTCGGAGTAGATGCGGTTGCCCACGAAGCCGTCCGCGACGCCGGCGGGGATCCCCACCTTGCCGAGAAGGCCGACCAGCTTGGCCAGAGTGGCCGCGGTGTCCTCGTCGGTGGAGGCGGTGCGGATGATCTCGACCAGGGGGTTGCGGTCCGGCGGGTTGAAGAAGTGGAGGCCGGCGAAGCGATCGGGCGAGGACAGGGCCTGGCTCATCTCCTCCAGGTCCAGGTAGGAGGTGTTGCTGACGATCACCGCGTCAGGACGCAGGAGGGGCTCCAGCTCCTTCAGCAGCGCCTGCTTCACGGCCATGTCCTCGAAGACGGCCTCGATGACCAGGTCGACGTCCGAGAGGGCAGCGGTGGTGCTCGCGGTAGCGATTCCTTCGGGCAGGCGTGTCAGCGCCTCTGCGTTCGAGTCGACCACGATGACCGCGAGGCGCTTCTGGACGAGGGCGCGGGCGAGGGCGGCGCCCATGGTGCCCGCACCGACGATGCCTGCTGTGGTGATCGGGCGGGCCCGTCCACCGGTCTTCAGCGCCTTGGCTGCGTGCTGCTTGGCGAAGAACAGGTACCGCAAACTGCGCGACTCCTCGGAGAGCCTGAACCGGTGGAAGGACGCACGCTCCTCAGCGAGCGCTGTCGCCACGTCCAGCGTCGCGCCGCGCACCACCGTCTCCGCCGCGTGGCGGACGTTGGGCCGGGCCCGCTTGGGCAGGGCCGCGATCGCGGCCTCGACGGCTGCGGCGTCCACGTCGGGCACCGCGCGGTCGCGAAGGCGGGCCTTGCCGTTCATGCGGCGCGCGACGTCGACGGCACGGTCGAGCAGCTGGTCCGCCGGTACGACGGCCTCGACCAGCCCGAGCGCGAGCGCCTCCTCGGCCATGACCTGTCGAGCCGACGTCACCAGCTCGATGGCCGTCGGCACCCCGACGAGGCGGGACACCCGCACACTGCCGCCTGCACCAGGGAGCATTCCGTAGTTGACCTCTGGGAAGCCGAAGCCTGCGGACGGGTCGGCGATGCGGGCGTCGCATCCCAGGGCCAGCTCGAACCCTCCTCCGAGGGCGAGCCCGGTGATCGCGGCGACCACAGGGAAGGGGAGCGACTCGACCACGCCGATCACGTCGGGCAGCTGAGGCTCGGCGAGGACCTCCGCGTCGAACTCCCGCAGGTCCGAGCCCGCGTAGAAGTGACGTCCGCCGCTCGCGATCACCACGCCGTCCAGGGCCATTCCCGCCAGCGCGGACAACGCCTCGGCGAGCGCGGTGCGTTGCGCGGTGTTCCCGGTGTTCACCGGGGGGTTGTTGATGGTGACGACCGCGGTCGCGTCCCGGAAGTCGGTCGTGACGATGCTCATGGCAGGGGTCCCCGTTCGTGGCGTTGCCAGTCGGCGCAGCGAGGGTCTGCGCCCCCGTCCGTCAACTGCGCACCTTAAGGACTTCCTTCCACGGAAGCAACCAGACGTTTGTTTTAGTGTTCTGCCCCTGGGGGCGGGCTTGGGGGGCGGACCCGGTTAGCCTGACGCGCCGTCAGGGAGACGGTTTGGGCCACCGCAGGTCCACCACTGCGCCAGCATGCAGGCGGCGCGCCTTGGAGGAGCCTTGGAGCCAGAACTGCTCGTCGATCGGGAGGGGCCCATCGCCTGGTTGACGCTCAACCGGCCGGAACGGCTCAACGCCTTGACGACGACGATGCTGGATCAGCTCGCGGACGCCCTCACGGACCTGGAGGACAGCGACGCCAAGGTCGTCGTCATCCGCGGTGCCGGTCGTGCCTTCTCCGCGGGCTACGACATCAACCCCGACTCCGACGAGGTCGGGGGGTCGCACCGGCGGGGCCCTGTGGCTGACCGTAACCGGCAGGCCGCGTACATCGACCGGTTCACCCGGATCTGGCGGCACCCACAGCCCGTCATCGCCGCCATCCACGGGTTCTGCATGGCAGGGGCCTCTCAGCTGGCCTGCTTCTGCGACATCACTGTCGTGGCGGAGGAGGCCGTCATCGCTGCGTCCCCTGCCCTGCCCTTGGGAGGCGGGTTCATCTCCCCGTTGTGGTCATTCCGCGTAGGCCCGCAGCGGGCCAAGGAGATGTCGTTCGTGCCAGGCCGCCGCATCGACGGTCGCACGGCGGTCGAGTGGGGCTTCGCCAACTCCGCGGTGCCGGAGGCGGAGCTGGAGGCCTACGTCCGCGAGCTGGCGCTGTCGATCTCGACGGTCCCGGCCGCGGTCCTGCAGATGAAGAAGCTGGCGGTGAACCGCGTCCAGGAGATCCAGGGGTTCCTCACGATCGCCAGCTTCGGCGCCGACACCGATGCCCTCATCCACACGACGTCGGACGTGTCGGAGATCCAGGAGCTCGTGCGGAGCGTTGGCATCAAGGAGGCGATCCGGCGCTTCTCGTCGCCGCAGGGCTGAGGCCAGCGCGAACGGTCCGGTCCACGTGCCGGGAGGTCGGCGCCGAGGACTAGGCGGTGCGGTATCGCAGCGGACCAACCAACCGGATGGTAGTCTCTCGCGACCCGCCGCAGCGGCGAGTTGGCACGTGAGGAGTCTCGGCCATGCGCACACGACCGGAGTCCCGCCGCCCGGCAGATGGACGGCTCGACTCGGGCGCCGAGAAGCGCATGGTCCTGCGGCTGTCCGCAGTCCCCGATTCTGGACGGCTGCGCGCGGGATCTGTCGCGACGGTCGGCGCGCCGCGTCCGGCCGCAACGGATCAGCCACGGAGGTCGTGATGGACAAGGTGATGGCTTCTGCCGCCGCGGCGGTCGCGGACGTGGGCTCAGGCAGCACGGTCATGGTCAGCGGCTTCGGTCCACCTGGGCAGCCGGAGGCACTGGTGACAGCGTTGCTCGAGTCGGGCGCAACCGACCTGACGATCATCAACAACAACGCCGGTGCGGGCGGCGTGGCGATCTCGGCGTTGTTCGCCGCGAAGCGCGTCCGCAAGGTCGTCTGCTCCTTCCCGAAGGCCATCGAGTCGACGATCTTCGACGACCTGTACCGGGCCGGCGAACTCGAGCTGGAGCTGGTACCGCAGGGGACGCTCGCCGAGCGCATCCGCGCCGGGTCCGCCGGAATTCCGGCCTTCTACACACCCACCGGATACGGGACCCAGCTCGCGGAGGGCAAGGAGACGATGGTGATCGACGGACGGCCCTGCGTGCTGGAGCGAGCGCTGCGGGCCGACGTGGCGCTCATACGCGCCCACCGGGCCGATCCGTCGGGCAACCTCGTCTACCGCAAGACAGCTCGCAACTTCGGCCCGATCATGGCGGGGGCGGCGACCACGACGGTCGCCGAGGTCGGCGGGATCGTGGCCTTGGGCGCGCTGGACCCCGAGCACGTGGTGACGCCGGGAGCCCTGGTCCACCGCATCGTGGTCGGGGCCGACACCGGTCCGACGACGGGAGCTGTGTGACATGACCTGGAACCGCAAGCAGATCGCCGCGCGGGTGGCTCAGGACATCCCGGATGGCGCCTACGTCAACCTGGGCATCGGCATCCCCACGATGGTGGCCGACCACGTGCCCGCCGGTCGTGAGCTGGTGCTGCACACCGAGAACGGCATGCTGGGCATGGGGCGCGCCGCGGCCGCCGACGAGGTCGACGTGGACCTGATCAACGCCGGCAAGGTCTACGTCGTCGAAGAACCCGGCGCGTCGTACTTCCACCACGCGGACTCGTTCGCGCTCATCCGGGGTGGGCACCTGAGCTACTGCGTGATGGGTGCCTACCAGGTGGGTCAGAACGGCGATCTGGCGAACTGGCGGACCGACGACGACGACGTCATCCCTGGCGTCGGGGGCGCGATGGACCTGGCCGTCGGCGCGCGGCACGTGTTCGTCGCCATGGACCTGTTCAGCCGGTCCGGGGTGTGCAAGATCGTTCCCACCTGCACCTACCCCTTGACCGCACCCGGCTGCGTCGAGCGGGTCTACACCGACTGGGGGGTCTTCCGTCCCCTCGGCGACCACGTCGAGATCGTGGAGCTGGCCGACGGCGTCGACGCCGCTGAGCTCCGGGCGCGCGGGGGCGGGGTCTTCGGCTGACGCTGCCCTCCAGGGGCCGACGCTGCTCTCCAGGGCCACCTGAAGCGGCGGTGCTCTCGCCCCGGAGGTGCTCAGCCGGACGCGGCGGACGGGGCCGCGCTGCTCGTGGGCCGAAGGCGGCTCGACGGACGCTCGCCCACTGACGGCCTCCTGTCGGGCGTGTCTGTGGACGACTGCGGGCGGAGCACGAACGCGCAGGTCATGTCGGCGATCTGCTCTGCGATCCTGTTGGCGGACCAGACGCCGCCGGGTCGGTACCAGAGCACCACGCCGTTGACAGCGGTCAGGAGGTACCGGGTGGCCAGCTTGGGCTCCAGGTCGTCGCGGCCCAGCCCTCGCGCCTGCACCTCGAGGATCAGGCCGAGCACGAACAGCTCGAACTCACGGCGCTGTGCCATCACCGTCGCGTGGTGCTCGCCGGTGAGGTGCCGCCACTCGCTGAAGTACAGGCTGGCGCGCTCGCGGTCCTGCGCGTAGAACAGCGTCAGCCGGCGGACGAAGTCGCGCAGGCGAGGGCCGGGCGGCAGATCGAGCGCGTCGATGTCGGCCATGAGGTCGACCGCCTGGACGTACCAGTCCTGGAAGATCTCGTAGAGCAGGCTCTCCTTGGAGGAGATGTAGTGGTAGAGGCTGCCCTTCAGGAGGCCGACCGAGTCGGCGACGTCCTGCAGCGAGGCTGCGGCATAGCCTCGCTCGGAGAACACCGCGATGGCGGCGATGAAGATCGCATCGTGCCGGTTGCGCCTACCTGAGGTGGCGCCCGACACCGCGGAACCGGCTGGTCCTCCGGACTCCGGTCTCTGCATCGCTCTATCTACCATACATTTGGTTGGCGGGACGGGTTCCCGCGAATGCGGCGGCCTCCAGCTTCCAGGCCGTACGCGTCCGAGCGGTGGCTTGGTCCTGGTACAGCTTCGAGATGCGTCGCACAGAAGCCCGGTCGTGCACGCACATCCGGCGCGCCGACGCGTGGGCGGTCGGCAGGAGCTCCTCGTGGCCGACGACGCGGTTGACCAACCCCCAGTCGTAGGCAGTCCTCGCGTCGATGGGGGCTGACGTCAGGCTCATCTCGCGCGCCCGCCGGTCGCCGATCGCCTCGGACAACAGGACGGTGAGACCCCACCCCGGCATCAGACCCAGCTGGGTGTGCGTGTCGGCGAAGGTCGCCCGTTCCGATGCCAGGAGGACGTGACAGGCCAGCGCCAGCTCGAGGCCGCCGGTGTAGGCGGCCCCGTTGACGGCTCCGATCAGCGGGGTTGTGGTGGACACGAAGGGCGCCGTGAGCGGGCCGATGCCCTCGGCAGCAGAGCCACCCGCTTCCAGCTCCCGGATGTCGACACCGGCGCAGAAGGCCGGGTCAGCACCTGTCAGGACGATCGCGCCGATGTCGTCGTCGGCGTCCAGCTGCGCCAGCAGCTCCTGCAGCTGCCGTCGCAGCTCGGCAGACAGCGCGTTGCGCGCGTGCGGTCGGTTGAGCGTGACCGTGGCGACGCCGTCCACTCGGTCGCAGTTGAGGATCTCGTCCATCCGGTCGCCCCCTGCCTCGACGCCTGACCCGCGACCTGCTTGCTGACCCTATCCTGCAGCGGCACAAGGCTTTCCCGAGTGATCGGAGTGGTGATGGGCATCGCGATAGCCGCCCTCAGGCGTCGTGCGAGAGACCAAGCCGTGCAGGCAGGTCATGCGCCCGGCCGCGCTTTTCCTGGTCGCGCCGAGGGGCCTGCCGTCTGTAGGGATTCCACCGCCACGAGCTGCGCGCTGCCTGCAGCCGCCTCATGAAGCGGTCGATCGTCTTCGCGGTTCCCGACTTCCTGCCGCTCGTGGGGGTGGCGCAAGAGGCTGAGGCGGCCGGGTTCGACCGGATCTGGACGACCGAGGACCCAGGTCGTGACGCCCTCGTGCGGGCGCTGACACTGGCCTTGTCGACCCGGACGATCGGGATCGGCACGGGCATCGCCTACGCCTTCACCCGGGCGCCCCTCGCGCTCGCCGCCACCGCGGCGGATGCGGCGGTGGCTTCGGCTGGCCGCTTCTCGCTGGGGCTCGGTGCGGGCACGCAGGGGATGCGCACGCGTTGGTACGGCGTCACCGAGTTCGACCATGCGGCGAGCCGGATCGAGGAGTACGCAGAGATCCTGCGCAAGGCCTGGGCCGCCGAGCGGACCTTCCACCACGAGGGCCGCTTCTACTCAGGCAGCTACGGAGAGCTGAACGGCGCCCGCCCGGAGGTACCGATCTGGGGCTCTGGCATCAACGCGACGATGCTCCGGATCGCCGCGCGGTCCTGCGACGGAGTGGCTGTGCATCCCTTGGGTGCGCACCTGCGCTACCTCGACGACGTCGTGCTGCCCGCGATGGCTGAGGGGGCGGCTGCTGCCGGGCGCCCCGCGCAGCTTGCTCTCTGGCGCATGACGGCGATCGAGGAGGACGGGGACCGCGCTCGCGACCGTGCGCGGCGGAGCCTGGCCTTCTACTTCTCCACGCCCAGCTATGCGGCCGCGGCCGATGGCACCGGCTGGGGTCCGGTCGCTCGCGAGATCCGGGACACGTACCGCGCCCGCGGCTCCGAGTGGGCGGAGCTCGCCGCACTGGTCCCGGACGAGATGGTCGCAGACTTCTGCCTGGCAGGGACGCCGGAGGAGGTCCTGGCGCAATGGGGGGCGCTGGAGGCGGAGTACGCCGCCCGAGGGGTGTCCGAAACCGTCTTCCAGACCGTCGGCGCTGGCGCACCGGGCCCGGACAACATCCGCAACCTCCGTGCCATCGTCGCCGGCCTGGGACGTGCAGCGGCCACGGGCGGGTCGGAGCGGGCGGACGCGCAGGCCTGATCGTCGTGGTCCAGCCACTCCGCGAACGGGTGAGGGGCTCGGTTCAGGACTGCATGCGGATGAGGGCCTCCTGGACCACCGAGGCCACCAGGAGGCCGTCCGCCGTGAACATCCGACCGTGAGAGAGAGCGCGCGCGCCGGCGTAGCTGCTCGCGTGCTGGTCGAAGAGCAGCCAGTCGTCGGCACGGAACGGTCGGTGGAACCAGATGGCGTGGTCCAGCGAGGCGCCGATGCGCACGACGCCCGGGCGGCGCAAAGGCATGTGTGCGGTGCGTGTCAGTGTGAGGTCGGAGAAGTAGGTCAGGGCGCAGGCGTGGACCCCCGCGTCGTCACCCAGGGTGGCCCGGCTGCGCAGCCAGGTGAGGTGGTGTGGTGGCGCGGGGTCTGGCGAGGTCGACACCTCGTCGGGATACCGGAGCTCGACCGGGAGCCGGAGCTCCGCGTTCGTCCCCGGCAGGAGCATGTCCACGGCCGAGCACAGCTCTGGTGGGGGAGCAGCCGGCGCCTCGGCCTGGTAGTCGGTCCCCGGCTCGCAGGCGTGGAAGGAAGCGGTCGCAGTGACGATCATCCGGTCGCCCTGGAGGCAGTCGACGCGCACCGTCGTCAAGGAGCGCCCAGCCTTGAGCACCGTCGTCGCGTACGTGATGTCTGCATCTGGCGTGCCCGGTCGCAGGAACCGGGAGTGCAGGGAGTGCACCTCTCGACCGCGCGGGGCGGAGAGGGTGGCCGCGCGCAGCGCCTGAGCGACCACCTGACCTCCGAAGACGCGACCTGTGGCGCCAGTGAGGCACCGGCCGACGTAGGTCCGGTCGTCCAGCCGTACGACCTGGACGAGTTCCGGCAGTGCGGCCACCACGGCGTCTCCTCTGCGTCCGTCTCGACCCCGGTCGTTCGGCAGGCTAGCGACGCAATTGGGGCGCCAGGGGCCGGGGCTGCATGTGGCTGGATCGGCAACCAGTTGCCGCGTTGTGCACGTTCCGACCAAACGCTTGGTATGTTAGCTTCCTGGAGAGGAGGCGTCATGACGCCGTGGACAGAATGCAGGTCGGTCGCGGTCCTGCAAGGGCCTTGTCGCATGCCCGAAGAGCAGTGGTCATGCTCACCTGCGCAGAGCCATCCCGCCCTGCCGACCGTCGGGCGCGCCCGGTGACGCCCTCGTACGACGACCTGCCGAAGCACCCTGCGCTCGGCCTCCCGCACTCGTGGGGCCTGCTCGACCCCGAGGTCGGGACGCTCAGTCGCACAACCCGTGCGGATGTCCGGGACGCGGCGCAGGCGGTGACCTCCGGCGAGGCGGTCTCCCTCAACCTGTCCCTCGGGCTCATCGACCCGCCGCTGTTCGGACGACCGGCGCCCCGCCACAGCGTCCACGCCGCGGACCGCAACACCTTCGAGGACCTGCTCGACCAGTTCAACCCGCAGGCAGCATCCCAATGGGACGGGTTCCGCCACGTCCGCGCTAGGGAAGCCGGCTTCTACGGCGGGGTGACGGACCTGGACGCCGTGGGTCCGGACCGGCTGTCGATCGAGCGCTTCGCGGAGCGGGGCATCACCGGGCGCGGCGTGCTCCTGGATGTGGCGGGCTGGTTGAAAGCCTGCGGAGCCGCGTGGGACCCCATGGCTGGTGACGTCGTGGATGCCGACACCCTGTCCGAGGTGGCGCGCGCACAGGGCGTCGAGCTGCGAACCGGAGACATCCTCTGCATCCGCCTGGGCTGGGTGGCCGCCTACCGCGCCCTGTCCGCGCAGCAGCGCGCCGACCCGATCGTGGAAAGGCGCTTCTCCGGCGTGCGCTCGGACGAGGCGACAGCGCGGTTCCTGTGGGACAGCGGGGTTGCGGCCGTGGTCACCGACAACCCCGCAGTGGAGTCGGCGCCGGGCAACCGCGAGGACGGCTCGCTGCACCGGCGTCTGCTGCCCATGCTGGGCGTGGTGATGGGCGAGCTCTTCGACCTCGACCTGCTCGCCGTGCGCTGCGCCGAGCGACAGCGGTACCACTTCCTCTTCGTGGCAGCGCCCCTGCCGGTGCCGGCGGGTCTCTCGTCGCCGGCCAACGCGATGGCCATCCTGTGACGGAGGCCGAAGCCACGCCGGTGGAAGAAGCGCCGCTGCTCGTCCGTGCCGACGGGGGAGTGCTGCGCGTGCAGCTGAACCGCCCACGTGCTCGCAACGCCATCAACTGGCCCCTGCGCAGAGAGCTGCTGCGGGTCCTCACCGAGGCGGCCGAGGACCCGGCCGTCCGGCTGCTCGTCCTGTCGGGCGACGACCGCGCCTTCTGCGCTGGCGGTGATGTGAAGGAGATGGGGAACGGGCCGGAGGACACCTCCGCGAAGCTCGTCATGGCCGCGAACATCCTGCGCGCGATCACGACGATGCCCAAGGCCGTGGTCGCGGAGGTCCGGGGGTTCGCCAGCGGCGCGGGCTTCGGTCTCGCCCTCGCCTGCGACGTCGTGCTGGCGGACAGCACCGCTGTCTTCCAGGCGCCGTTCGTCCAGCGGGGCCTGGTGCCGGACCTCGGGACCGCCTGGACGCTCGCCCGGCAGGTCGGTCGCCACAAGGCCATGGAGATCGTCCTGTCCGGCCGCGACGTTCTCGCCGACGAGGCCGTGGCCCTGGGCCTGGTCGCGCACGCCTGGCCCTCCTCGTCGTTCCGCCAGCAAGCCGACGCCTACGAGCGGGCGCTGGCCTCCTGTCCGGTGACTGCTGTCGGGCTGTCCAAGCGCATGGTCGACGGCGCCCTGGTGTGGGACCGCGAGACCGGCATGGAGGTGGAGCGCATGTCGCAGCTGCTCGCCACGACCTCGGCGGAGCACGTCGCCTTCCTGGAGTCCGTCCGGGCGGGTGTGCCGTTGCGCGGCGGCCAGACCTGACGCTCCACGGTGTCGTCTTGACAGGTTGAGGCCGACTGGTAATCTACCAAACATACGTTTGAATAATGTAGAAGGGACGCGATGACGGTGGTGCAGACGTCATTCCTTGAGACGGCCTCGGCCTGGCTGGAGGAAAACGTCCCGGAGCGCTGGCGCACCGAGCGCAACGCGCTGGCCGAGGACGAGAAGATCGACATCCGCCGCGAGTGGGACCGCCAGCTCTACGCCGGCGGGTACTCCGGGCTGTCGCTCCCGCCGGAGGTCGGCGGGCGCGGCCTCGGCCTGCGCGAGGAGGTCCTGTTCCACGAGCTGGCCGCCCGGGCGCACGCGCCTGAGGGTCTCGGGCGCATCGGGCGGATCCTCACCGTCCCCACGCTCCTGGTGCACGGCTCGGAGCAGCAGCGCTCGCGTTACATCCAGGAGATCCTGCGCGGCGAGTCCGTCTGGTGCCAGGGGTTCTCCGAGCCGGGCGCCGGGTCCGACCTGGCCAGCGTCACGACGCAAGCCCGTCGGGTCGACGGCGGCTACCTCCTGAGCGGGCAGAAGATCTGGACGAGCTTCGCGCAGTACGCCGACCGGTGCATCCTGCTCGCGCGGACGAGCACCTCCGAGCCCAGGTACCGCAACCTCAGCTACTTCCTCCTGGACATGAAGCAGCCGGGAATCACGTTCCGCACCATCAAGCAGATCTCGGGCGACTCGCACTTCGCGGAGGTCTTCCTGGACGACGTGTTCGTCCCCGACGAGGACCTCGTCGGCGAGGAGAACAACGGCTGGGCGGTGGCGATGACCACGCTCACCGCCGAGCGCGGAGGCATCGAGGCGATCACGCGCTACGTCGAGATGCGTGGGGACCTCGACACGCTGGAGCGCTGCTGTGCGACGGAGGGCGCCCCGCGCGAGCGGGTGCAGGACATGGACACTGCGCTCGAGCTGGTGCGCTGGCAGGTCATGAAGGCCCTCGACTTCATGGACGACGACCGGGAGTTCTTCCGCCGCACCTGTGTCCTCAAGGTGATGTGGAGCGAGCAGTGGCAGCGGATGACGGAGTTCGCCGTCGAGCTGCCATGCAGCGAGCACCGGGAGCACTGGCGACACCAGTACTTGGAGGTCCGTGCCGCGAGCATCTACTCGGGCTCGAACGAGATCCAGCGGAACATCATCGGCGACCGCGTGCTGGGACTGCCGCGATGACCGGGACGCTCATGGAGTCGGAGATCGGCGCCGTGGCCGCCGCCGCGCTGCGCGACATCACCGATCGGGCGGTCGGGTCCACCCCCGTCGCGGAGTACGGACAGCAGACCCCCGTGGCCTGGTCTGTCGTGGCCGCGGGCGGATGGGACCTCATCGGTGTGCCCGAGGAGGCCGACGGGGCCGGGGCGACCCTCCGCGACTTGGTAGAGGTGGCGAGGGTGTCAGGTCACTCCGCATTGCCCCTGCCGATCATGGAGACGATCTGGGCGAAGCGATGGTCCCCGGCTGCGCGCGAGGTCGACGGCCCGGTCACCGTCTCTGTAGCTCGACCCACCACCTCCACCCCGACGGGGATCGCCCCGTACGGCGCAGAGGAGGGTGTCGTGCTTGCGAGGGGCGTCGGCCGCGCGGACGACCGGTTCGAGGCTCTGAGCTCCCCCCAGGTCGACGACCTGTCCCCGGTGCTCCGGACGGCGGTCGTCCCGTGGATCAGCGACATCCCGGCCGAGGCAGCGCAGGAGCTCGCCGTGCTCTGGGCGGCACAAGCCGTGGGCGGTGCCCAGTGGCTGGTGAACGCGTCGGTGGCCTTCGCCCGCGAGCGGACCCAGTTCGGCAAGCCGATCGGCAGCTTCCAGGCCGTCAAGCACCGGCTCGCCGACATGCATGCCCAGGCCGAGTACGCGGACGCGGCCGTCGTCTGGGCGGCGCACGAGCCGGCGAACGCCGAGCGCGCGTCCCGCTACGCCCTGAACGCGGCGGTCCAGGTGGCACAGGGCGCGATCCAGGTCCACGGTGGCATGGGCTTCACCTGGGAGCTCGGCCTGCACTACTACCTGCGCTCGATGCTCATGTGGCGTGAGCTGGCCAGCGGCACCCGCGGCCTGCCCAGCTGACCGGACTGCCAAGGACGAGCGACGGTCCGTGATCGTTCACTGCAGCCCGAGGAGAGAGACGGCCCGACGATGACCACAGTGATCGACTTCGTGGATCAGACGCTGCGTGACGGGCAGCAGAGCCTCTGGGGCATCCGCATGCGGGCGTACCAGGCGGCACAGGCACTGCCGAGCATCGACCGGACCGGCTTCAGCGTCGTCGACCTGACCGGACCGGGCATGTTCACGGTGCTCCTCCGCCAGTTCCGGGACGACCCGTGGGTCTCGACGGACTACCTGGTCCAGAACCTGCCGACCAGCAAGCTCCGGAGCGGCATGCGGGCGCGCAACATCCTGGGCTTTGGGTTCACGCCGGACTCGATCATGGACCTGTGGGTGGCCACCCTCATCAAGCACGGCATCACCGAGTTCTGGCTCTACGACTGCCTCTACGACCTCCCGACGATGAAGCGGCTGACGACGGTCATCCACGAGGCGGGCGGCGAGCCCGTCCCGTCGATCATGTACGGCTTCACGAGCGTGCACGACGACGCCTTCTTCGCCGACCGCGCGCGCGAGATGGCGACCTGGCCAGGGGTGCGCGCCATCTACGTCGAGGACGCTGCCGGCGTCCTCACACCGGACCGCGCGGCCACCCTGCTGCCTGCTCTTCGTGCCGCTACCGGCGACGTCACCCTCGAACTGCACTGCCACAACACGACCGGGTTGGCACAGCACAACTACATCGAGGGCATGAAGGCCGGCTTCACCCGGCTGCACACGGCATCGCGACCGATGGCGAACGGGCCCTCCTTGCCCTCCACGGAGGGCATGCTGCCCATCCTGGAGCGCATGGACTTCGAGCACCGGCTCGACACCAGCCAGCTGGAGCCCGTCGCGAACAACTTCCTCTGGGCGGCCCGCGACGCCGGCTTCAGCCCAGGGCAGATGGCCGAGTACGACCCGCGCATCTACGACCACCAGCTGCCCGGCGGCATGACCGGGACGCTGAAGAACCAGCTCGCGCAGGCTGGGATGGCGCATCGGATGCCGGACGTCCTGGCCGAGATCCCGCAGGTGCGGCGCGAGCTGGGCGAGCCGATCATGGCCACGCCGTTCTCGCAGTTCGTGGGGATCCAGTCGGTCCTGAACATCATCACGGGCGACCGGTACAGCATGGTGCCGGACGAGGTGATCCAGTACGCCCTGGGACAGTACGGTCCCGTGCCCAGCCCGATCGCCCCCGACGTGCTCGACAGGATCCTCGCCGTGGACCGCGCCGAGCACTTCCGGACTTGGGAGCAGCCGCAGCCCTCGCTGGCCGAAGTGCGGAAGCGCTTCCCCAAGGGCATCAGCGACGAGGAGCTGCTGCTGCGGCTCATGACCTCGGACAAGGAGGTCGACGACCTGCTGGCTGCTGCTCCGTTCCGCGTCGACCCTCGTCGGCGCCTCACGTCCATCCTGAGCAACGTCGAGGACCTCGTCGCGGAGAAGTCCCGCGCCTCGGCCGTACGCGTGACGACACCGGACTACACCCTTCGGCTGCGGAAGTCGGGAGGCTGACGAGATGAGCGACGACGAGGTGCCTGACGCGGGTCTCAGCCTGCTCGTGGAGAGGTCCGGCCCGGTCACCTGGCTCACGCTGAACCGCCCCCACCGCCTGAACGCGCTCAACGACGACCTGCTCGGCCGTCTGGCGGTAGCGCTCGAGGAGGAGCGCCGATCAGACTCCTCCGTCCTCGTTCTGCGCGGAGCTGGACGGGCGTTCAGCGCCGGTCATGACCTGTCCTCCGACTCAGAGGAGGTCGTCATGCCTGGGGACTCCGTCGCGGATCGCGAGCGGCAGGCGTCGTACATCGAGCTGTTCCTCAAGATGTGGGACCACCCGAAGCCGGTCATCGCGGCTGTCCACGGCTACTGCATCGCGGGGGCTGCTCAGCTCGCGACGTTCGCCGACGTGGTCATCGTCGCCGACGACGCCAAGATCTCTGCGTCCCCCATGCTCCCGCTGGGAGGCGGTTTCATCTCGCCGCTCTGGGCGTTCTCCGTGGGTGCGAGCCGCGCGAAGCTGATGTCGTTCATCCCCGGCCGACAGATCAGCGGCAAGCAGGCGGCTGAGTGGGGTTGGGCCGCGGAGTCCGTCCCCGCGGAAGATCTCGCCGAGCACGTCGCGCAGGTCGCCGCGGCCATGGCGCGCACGCCCAGCAGCGTCCTGCGCATGAAGAAGATCGCGATCAACCGGACGTTGGAGCTCCAGGGGCTCCGTCTCACTGCGCTCATGGGGACGGAGACCGACGTCGTCGTGCACAACACGGCGGAGGTGCTCGCGATCAAGGCGGCCATCGAGCGGGACGGCTTCAAGGAGGTCAGGCGCAGGTTCGACGCCGGAGAGACGTTCGTCTAGGTGCTGCTCGGGTCCGTGGAGAGCTGAGCGCGCAACGCGGCGCGCGACACCTTCTGGCTCGTGGTCATGGGCAGCGCAGGCAGGAAGTCGATCCGCGTGGGCTTCTTGTAGCTCGCGAGCAGGTCGCGGCAGCGCTCCTGGATCATCTGCTCGTCCACGGCACCGGGGGGTTCCACCACCACGGCGGCAGCAACGGTCTGCCCCCACCGCTCATGCGGCAGACCGACCACGGCACACGCGACCACCCCCGGGACACCGAGGATGATCTCCTCCACCTCTGACGGGTACACGTTCATCCCGCCGGAGACGATGAGGTCTACGCGACGTTCGCTGACCGTGACGTAGCCCTGCTCGTCGATGGTCCCGACGTCACCACTGAAGTACCAGCCGTCCCGCAACGCGTCGGCCGTGGCGTCCGGCCGCTTCCAGTAGCCGGTCATGAGAGCAGGCGAAGCGACGACGAGCTCACCCACCGAAATGCCATCGTGGGGCAGTGGCTCGCCGGTCGGGTCCACGACGCGCACGAGCGCGCCCGGCACGGCGCGTCCGGCCGTCTCGAGCCGGTCCACCCCGTCACCCTGGGGCAGGACATCACCCGGCACCGTGGCCGTGACCAGCCCGCCGGAGTTCTCCGTCATGCCCCAGCCTTCGACCAGGCGACCGCCGACGACCTCTGCGACCCGGCGCAGCTTCGCGGGGGAGGCCTTCGACCCTGAGTGCAGGAGCGAGACGAGCGAGGCCAGCCTCGACGGGTCCCGCTCCGCTAGCTCACTGAAGTCGCTGAGGACCGGAGAGGGGAGGTAGGTGAAGGTCACGCGCTCGCGCTCGACGAGGTCCACGAGCGACTCCACGTCCCAGCGATCGAGCAGGCGGACGGTGCCGCCCACGAAGAAGTGGCTGATGACGTGGGAAGGCACCACGGCGACGAAGGACATCGATCCGGTCATCGCGGCGATGCTGCCGATCGGCAAGCGGTACGACTGTGCGTTCATGCGAGCCAGCGTGGCGACGGAGCCCTGTGTGAGCTGCGCACCCTTGGGTCGGCCCGTCGTCCCACTGGTGTAGCCGATCATGTACAGGGCGTCGGGTGACACCGGCGGGTGGGCGGAGCTGCTGCCGGATTGCGCCAGGTCGTCGAGCGAGACGTAGGGACCGGGAGCCGCTGAGCCGGCCGCCACGAGGACGCCGTCGAAGCCGAGTGCCTCTGCGCGCTCACGCACGCCTTCGGTGAAGACGAGCACGCGGGCACCGGCATCGGCCAACGGGAAGCCAGCCTCGTGCACGGTGAACCGCGCGTTGATGGGCACCACGACGAGGCCGGCGACGGCGCAGGCGGCGTAGAGCCGGACGTAGTCGACAGTGTCCTGCATCCACGCCGCGACGCGGTCACCCGGCTGCAGGCCGAGGCCCAGAAGGCCGTGGCCGAGCCGCGTCGCATCGCGCAGCAAGGCGCCGTGGCTTAGCCCGTGACCGTCGGGCCCCACCACGGCCAGCGAGCTCAGGCTGCGCGCGGCCGCGAGCCGGAGGATGCCCGCAACCGTGTCGGCTGCGGGAAGCGGCGCCAGCAGGGAGCCGCTCAGCGGATGTACTTCTTCACGTAGTCGGCGCCCAGACCCACCGCGGCGTAGTGCCGTGAGGCCTGTTCGATGCGGCTGAAGACGTCGGTGTGGCTCAAGGGGTTGCCCGCCTCGTCGACCTCGACCAGGCACGCACTGATGTGGAACACCGTGAGCGACTCGCCCGGGTTGGCCCACAGCGTGTGGGTGTCGCCAGGCGGCTCGAAGACGTAGCTGCCCTCCGTGGCCACCCAGTCCCGCTCCAGGTAGCGCCAGCTCCCCTTGAGCACGTGGGCGTGCACGGGGGCTGGGTGGTGGTGCCGGCTGATGAAGCCCTCGGTGCGCATTCGTACGACGTTGACCCATGCCCCGTGCACCGTGTCGAAGAGCAGGGGGCGGATCCACACTCCCGCCTGACTCGCCGGCACCCACTCGCGCTCGTCGCCAGCGACGGCCTCCTCGACAATCTCCTCGGGGCTCCAGGGCGACGTCGGCGGCACAGGGACGGTCGCAGAGGGACCTGACGTGCGAGTAGCGCGGGGGTTCGACATGAACCGAACCTACCAACCCTTTGATAGGTTCACAAGGCCCGGACATCGGGTACGGCGCAACCCCAGTCGGTGGAGGCCCACGTGAAGGCGGAACCGTGCTGAAGGGACTGAGTGGCAAGTCGATCGTCGTCACCGGTGCAGGAGGCGAGATCGGCGCCGCCACGTGTCGTCGCCTGTCCGCCGAGGGCGCCCGGGTGGTGGCTGCCGACATCGACATCTCGCGCGCCGAGGCGACGGTCGCGCAGCTGCAGGGCGACGCCGTCGCCCTTGTTGCAGACGTCAGCACGCAGCAGGGTGCGGCGGCCTGTGTGGCCGCAGCGGTCGACGCCTTCGGTCGCCTCGACGCCTTCCACGTGAACGCCGGGGTGGAGGGGCGGTCACACCTCGTAGCTGACTTCGACGTCGCGGTCTACGAGCAGGTCTTCGCCGTCAACGTCCGCGGCTCGTTCCTCTGCGCCAGCGCGGCACTGCGCCAGCTCCTGGCGCAGGGAGACGGGGGCAGCGTGCTCTTCACGTCATCGCTCGCCTCCCTCATGGGCTCGCCGGCGAACGCCGTGTACGTCGCGTCGAAGCACGCGGTTCACGGCTTGGCGCGCAGCCTGGCTCGGGAGGTGCCGGTGGGCATCCGGATCAACGCGCTGGCCCCTGGCCCTGTGGACACGCGCATGATGCGCTCGCTCGAGCGGTCCATGGGGAGCCTGGACGGCTCCGGGGAGGCAGCGCGCCGGGCCACCCTCGAGGCCGCGATTCCCCTGAAGCGCTACGCGAGCGCCGACGAGGTGGCCGCGACCGCCGCCTGGATCCTGAGTGACGAGGTCCCCTACGTGCACGGAGAGACGATCACCCTCGGCGGAGGCCGCACGCCGTGAGGGCTCGGCTCGGCGCAGACGGCAGGTCTTGAGGGGGGTTCGTACTGCTCGAGACTTTAGGGCTTTACCAAACAAGTGGTTGGTCGGTACAGTCCGCGCCATGACTCCCCACGACTACGTCCGGGTCGGCATCGTGTCGTCTGCGCAGACCCTCCTCAAGGACGCCTGGGACGACCTGCAGCACGTGGACTTGATCTCAGAGGCGGTGTCGGAGGCTCTCCGCGGCACCGGTCTGGGCATGTCGGACGTGGACTTCATCATCAACAGCGGCAGCGACGTCCTCGACGGCCGCAGCATCAGCAACTGCGGCTTTCTCGGCGCCATGGGCGCTCACCACAAGGAGGAGTCGCGGGTCGAGGAGGACGGTCTCTGGTCGCTGAGCTACGCCCACGACAAGATCGCTTCCGGCTCGGCGCGCGTCGGCGTCGTGATCGCCTACTCCAAGCCCTCGGAGTCGAGCCTGACCGCCTACTACTCGGCTCTGGTGGAGCCCTTCTACCAGCGACCGGTCGGCCTCGACCACGCGTCGGCGCACGGCTTGCAGGCCGCGCAGTACCTCGCCGTTCACGGCGTGGACGAGAAGGAGCTGTCGGTCGTCGCCGCCAGAGCCTGGGAGCGCGCCGCAGCGAACTCGTCGGTCGACACCCCGCAGGTGCCCGGCTTGGACGAGATCGCCACCTCGCCCTCGGTCGCCACCCCCCTCCGGGCGCTGCACCTGAGCCGTCCCAGGGACGGCGCCGTCGCCGTGGTCGTCGCCAGCGAGCAGGTGGCACGCCGCAGCACCTCCAACCCGGTCTGGATCTCCGGCTACGGCAGCTCCATCGACAGCCAGGTCCTGGGCGAGCGCGAACCCGGGTCGTTCCCTGCCGCCAAGGCAGCCGCGCAGCGTGCGTACGCCCGCGCCGGCGTCAGCGACCCGCGCACCTTCGGCATCGCCGAGGTCAGCGCTGGGTCCGCAGCGGCGGAGCTCATGGTCGTCGAAGCACTGGGGCTGGCCGAGCCGGGCCAGGGGGCCAGCGCCTACGACGGCGCCGCCTCCACGGTCCTCAACCCCTCGGGCGGGGCTCTTCCTGCCGACGTCGTGATGGCCACCGGCCTCATCCGTCTCCACGAGGCGGCCGGGCAACTCGCTGGCCGTCTCGACCGCGGCGCCGGGAGCGCGTCGTCGGCCCTCGTCCACGGTGCGGGCGGGCTCGCGCACCAGAACCACTGCGTCTTCACCCTGGAGGTTTGAGCATCGTGCGAAGTGTCGCCATCGTCGGGACCGGACAGACGGACCACTCCCGTCGCCGGACCGATGTCACCCAGGTCGGCCTCGCTCGCGAGGCCGTCGTCAGGGCCCTGCAGGACGCCGACCTGACGATGGACGACATCGACAGCGTCGTCGTCTGCACCGGCCCCGTGCTGTTCGCCGCCGTCAACCAGCCGGAGAAGTGGCTGGCTGACGCCATCGGAGCTCGCTACAAGCCGGTCGTCCGGGTCACGAGCGGCGGCGGGACCGGACTGGCCGGTGCGCTGGCCGCCGTCAACCAGGTCAAGGCGGGTATCGCCGAGCGCGTCCTGGTCGTGGCCTACGACAAGCTGTCCGAAGGCGCCTTGCAGTACTCCATCTCCACCCTCTACGACCCCTTCTGGGGTCGCGAGTTCGCCGTCGGCATCATGGGCTTCTCCGCCGCGTACTGGCGGGCCCGCATGGACTCGCTCGGTCACACGGAGGAGGCGGCGGCCATGGTCGCCGTCAAGAACCGCAAGAACGCTTTGCTGAACCCGTACGCCCACGTCAAGAAGCCGGTGACGGTGGAGGACGTGCTGAACAGCAAGCCGCTGTGCTGGCCCATCAAGCTCATGGACGTCCCGCCCATCTCGGACGGCGCCTGTGCCGTGGTGCTCGCCAGCGAGGACGCCGCGAAGAAGTCGAGCCGCCCGGCGGCTTGGATCCGCGGCATGTCCTACGTGAGCGAGGCCGAGAACGCCCCCAACCGCTCGATGATCCAGTCCGAGCCGCTCACCATCGCGGCGCAGAAGGTGTACAAGCAAGCGGGCATCACCAACCCGCGGCGCCAGTTCGACGTCGTGGAGGTGCAGGAGCCTTACACCTGCTTCGAGCTCTCGTACTACGAGGGCCTCGGGCTGTGCGAGCCCGGTGGGGCAGCGGAGCTCATCAAGTCCGGCGCCACGGAGATGGACGGGGACATCCCCGTGAACCCGAGCGGCGGCTGCATGGGTGCCAACCCCATCGGCGCCACGGCACTCATCCGCCTGGCTGAGATCGCCGACCAGGTCCGCGGCCAGTCCGGGGACCACCAGATCCATGGCGCTCAGTGGGGCCTCATGCAGGCCGGCGGCGGCTGGGCCAACCTCCGTGGCGTCGCCGCGGTCAGCAGCGAGAAGGGCTGAAGACATGACCACCGGACTCAACACGCCTCCCGGCGTCTCCCAGAAGCTCGCGGCCACCATCGGCCTCCCGTACACGCTCACGACCGGCAAGGCGGTGGGCAGCACGATCACGGCGCTGGCGTCGAAGCGCCTGACCGGGTCGTACTGCAGTGACTGCCAGCGCACGAACGTCCCGGCGCAGGACTACTGCGTCGGCTGCGGTGGCGAGATGTCGCTGATCGAGGCGGCCGACACCGGCACGATCACCGCAGCGACGACGACACCGGAGCACACCCTGCTGCTGGTGCAGATCGACGGCGCCAGCAGCCCGCTCCTGCACCGGCTGGTCGGTCCCGCTGAGGGCGCCGTTCCCGGGGTCCGCGTTCGGGCCGTGTGGGCGGACGAGACCAAGGCCCTGTTCCTCGACCTCGAGGGCTTCGAGGTGGCGGACAGCGAGGCAGCGGCGTCCTCGCCAGTAGACACGACCGTCGACGACGCCATGAAGGAGATGCCGTACCGGCTGGACCTGGACTACCAGCACTCCTACGGGCCCTACTACGGGCGGCTTTTCGACGAGCTGGCGCACCACCGGCGGCTGGTGGGCTCACCGTGCCCCCAGTGCCACCAGGTCATGGTGCCTCCGCGCGAGCGCTGCGACGTCTGCTTCGCGCGGACGACCAGGCTCGTCGAGGTCCAGGACACCGGGACGCTCCAGGCGTTCTCGATCGTGCACCTCGAGTTCGTCGGTCAGACGCGGACGCCGCCGTACGTGTACGCCGAGGTCGTCCTGGACGGGAGCTCGACTCGCCTCATCCACGTCCTCGGAGGGTTCGAGATCGAGAAGGCGCGTGACCTCACCATCGGCATGCCGGTGCGCGCGGTCTGGAAGGACGCGTCGCAGGCCCAGGGCACTCTGGCGGACATCGAGTACTTCGAGCCCGTGGTCTGACGCTCCGCTGGATCGAGCGCTTGCCCTCGTGGCCGCACGGCACTCGCCGAGGGCGGCGCCGGATGTCTGCTGTGCAGGCTGCGAGCGAGGGCTGCGACTGACGCGCTCCGGCTCGAGCCGGCGACGGCGACGGCGACGACCGCGGGGAACCCGTGGCTGTCCGCCGTCGCCGGCCGACGCCAGGGGTGCGCGCGGCAACGGGCGGAGCTCAGGCGCCCACGCTGATCCTGTCGACCGGGCGTGCTGCGGCCCGCGCGATCGACGGGGGTGTCACCTGCCCGAGCTGGACCACTGTGCGTTCGGACCGTCGGGCCCTGCCTCCTCGTCGTCCAGCACCGCGAGCAGCGCAGGGCTTGGTGAGGAGAGCGAGCACAGCACAGCTTTCACGAAGGCACGGGTGACGACGGCGGGCTTGTACGGCCCCTGGCGCTTGTACCAGTCGGGGACGCTGTTGAGCTGTCCGAAGATCATCAGAGAGGCCAACGTGGTGTCGACGTCCGGGCGGACGAGGCCTTCGTCCTTGGCGTCCTCGAGCAGGCGGCACAGGAACGCCAACGCGTCCTTGCGCTGCACCCGCACGGCCTTGGCACGGGCTCCGCTGAGGTGCCCACCCTCCCGGAAGTAGATGCTCACCCGTTCGACGTTGGCCAGGTACCAGCTGCTCATCAGGGACAGGTAGAGGGCCAGGCGCTCGTCGGCTCTCCCGTCGACCTGCTCCACGCGATCCATGATCTCAACGGCTTCGTCGTGCGACTTGCTCAGCACCGTGAAGAGGAGCTCTTCCTTGCTGCTGATGTAGTGGTACAGGCTGCCCTTGAGCAGACCGACCCGGTCCGCGACGTCGCGCATGGACGCGTCGGCGTAACCCTTCGAGTAGAAGACATGGATTGCCGCTTCCAGCACGTCGGCGGATCGGTCTCGCCGCTCCTGCGGCTTGCGCGCCGGCTTTGCTCCGGCCATGTCTGCCGCCTTCCCCGCGGGATGCTCGGCGAGGATCCCAAACGTTTGTGCGTTGACGTTAGCACCGCAGCCACGTGAGGGCCCTCAACCTGATCGGCCCTCATGCGGCACGACAGGTCCGCGCGGGTAGTGAGGATCGACGTCGTCTGGGGGGTGCGCCCGCTCGCGCCAGAGTAGAAGCTGCCTTCGCTGGTCGGGTGGCCGGCGATGTTCGTAGCCGGAGAGGTCCGGCCCCACCACGGGGAAAGCCGTCTGCACGTGGTGGTCGTTCACTGACGATTCGTCCTTGCCGTTGCCAGTCGGCCTCCGTGTACGGGTACAGCTGTCTGATGCGGCCTGGGATGGCTATACGTAGGAGGGCGTCTCAAGGCCCGCAGGCGGCCGCACCTGCTCGACGCAGACGTAGGAATGACATTGTCTCCGGCGTCTGGTGTCCTGTGCAGACATCGCTCCGGGAGCAGTGCCGCCGTGCCAGACTCATTCAGATCTTCACGCTCACAAGGCGGGGATTGGCAACCCGATCGGGATGCCGCCGATGACGATGTACCAGTCGGTCGACGGCCGGATCGACGACTCCCACACCTAGCGACGGTGAACGGGCTCTACACCTTCCGCGACGGCAACGTCGCACAGAGCCAGGGTTCCGTTCTCGACATGCCGGAGTGACCGGGTGTACCGCAGGACTGACAAAGAGAGACGAGTCGTGACCGCCGGCGGGAGCCTGCCGTCGGGCACGACACCGACCGGCGGGGCCGACCCGCCACGATCAGGTGAGGCTTCATGACGACCAACGCAGAACTTCTGACCCTCCAGTACGACGTCTTCGACGGAGCCGACGTCCTCGGTGAATCGCCGATCTGGCTCCCGGAGCGGGGACTGATCGCGTGGGTCGACATCCGCCTGGGACTGCTGCACACGCTCGATCCCGTCACGGGGGAGCGGAGCGTCGAGGAGCACCCCGTGCCGCTCGGCTTCGTGCTCCCACGACGAGGGGGCGGACTTGTGGTCGGCGTGGGCATGAGCGTGGTGCTCATCGACCCAGACGGCACCAGGCGGACGCTGGTCGAGGTCGACGACCCGACGCCCGGCAACAGGTTCAACGACGCGCGCTGCGATGCACAGGGTCGCCTCTGGGCCGGCAGCATCTCGGTCCCGGCGGTCATCGGAGAGCCTCGCGTCGAGGGCTCGTGCGCCCTGTACCGCATCGAGCCTGACGGGTCGAACGAGGTCGTCGTGGAAGGTCTCACGGTGTCCAACGGGCTGGGTTGGCTGGACGAGGGTCGCACCTTGCTGCACACCGACACCCACACTCAGAAGATCACCCGGTACACCCTCGACGTCGAGTCCGGTCGGCTGTCGGACCCCCAGCTGTGGGCCGAGATCGACCGGAAGGACGGCATCCCCGACGGGATGACGATCGACTCCGAGGACGGGGTGTGGGTGGCTCTGTTCGGCGGCGGGGAGCTGCGCCGGTACTCATCTTCCGGGGACGTGCTCGCGAGGTACGAGTTCCCCGTCTCGGGCGTTACATGCCCGACCTTCGGTGGACCCGACCTTCGTGATCTCTACGCGACGTCCGCCACGCTCTTCCTGTCGCCCGAGGAGATCGAGCGACAGAAGGTCGCCGGCTCGTTGTTCCGGGCGCGACCAGGTGTCGTGGGGCGCCCGGAGCTCGCCTTCGCCGGGTGAGCCACGCGCGCCGCGGCTAGTTCCCGGGCTTCGTGACTCCGCACGAGGCCGGAACCGTGGGCCGCGTTGCGCCACCTCCTCACCGACGACCGGGAGCACGACTCCTTCGCCTTTTCGGAACGTCTGTCCCATGAACGTCTCGTACTCCCACTGTGGAGCCCCTTCTCCTTGACCACATGGAGGTCGGGGACCTACGGTCCGAGCACCAACCAACCGTTTGTGAGGTGCCGTGCCCGTGCAGGAGGTCGTCGTGCAGAGCGAGGCGCCGCCGGCCGCAGGCCCACCGGGTGGCACGCAGGTGGGCGGGTCGAAGGCGACGATGCCGAGAGGTCGAGCAGTGTTCCGGACCTCATCCCGGCTCCCGGGCGCGGACGTCCGACGCCTCGGGTGCACCGCAGCGGTTGCTGGCAGGGCCTGGGTGCTCGCGCCGCTGCAGGAGGCGACGAACGGCGCCGCCGCCGGGTGCCTGAGTGTCCCCTTCGAGACCGGAACGTTCGGTCAGCTTCGCGTCACTGCAGAGGAGTTGGTGTGACCACCATCGAGTTCGTGGACCAGACGCTGAGGGACGGGCAGCAAAGCCTGTGGGGCATGCAGATGCGCGCCTATCAGGCGGCTGACGCACTGCCGCACCTGGCACGCACGGGCTTCCGCACCGTCGACCTGACCGGCGCCGGCATGTTCACCGTGCTGCTGCGCCACTTCCGGGACGACCCGTGGGCCTCCACGGACTTCCTCGTCAAGGGCCTCGGCGGCAACGAGCTGCGGTCCGGGCTGCGAACGATCAGCGTGATCGGATTCGCCCACACGCCGGAGTCGATCATCGACTTGTGGATCGCCACGCTGGTGAAGCACGGCGTCACCAGCCTCTGGATGTACGACTGCCTCTACGACATGCCCACCATGGAGCGCCTGGCCCGTGCCTTCCACGACGTGGGTGGCAAGCCTGTTCCTGCGGTCATGTACGGGCTGACCGGTGTCCACGACGACGCCTTCTTCGCGGACAGGGCCCGCATCATGGCGACGTGGCCGGGCGTCGAGAGCATCTACCTGGAAGATGCCGCAGGCGTTCTCACGCCTGAGCGTGCCGCCACCCTGTTGCCCGCCGTGCGTGCGGCCGTCCCTCTGCACATCGCGCTCGAGCTGCACTGCCACAACACGACAGGCCTGGCGCAGCACAACTACATCGAGGGCATCAAGGCCGGGTTCACCGTCTTCCACACGGCCTCCCGCCCCATGGCCAACGGGCCGTCTCTGCCCAGCACGGAGGGCATGGCGGTCATCGTGGAGGCGATGGGCCACGAGCACCGGTTGGACGTCACGCAGTTCGAGCCGGTCGCGGAGAACTTCCTGTGGGCAGCAGAGGACGCGGGCTACGCGCCCGGGCAGATGGCGGAGTACGACCCCCGCATGTACGACCACCAGCTACCAGGTGGCATGACCGGCACCTTCAAGGCACAGCTGGCCCAGCACGACATGGCGGACCGCTGGGAGGCCGTCCTCTCGGAGCTGCCGCGGGTCCGCGAGGAGCTCGGCCACCCAATCATGGCCACCCCCTTCTCCCAATTCGTCGGCACGCAGGCCGTCCTCAACGTCATCACCGGACAGCGGTACAGCCTGGTCCCAGACGAGGTCCTGCACTACGCATTGGGGCACTACGGGCCGCTGCAACGCCCCATCGAGGCCGACGTGATGGACAAGATGCTTGGCACGCCGCGGGCGAAGGAGCTCGCCGCCTGGATCCGTCCGCAGCCCAGCCTCGAGGAGATCCGCAAGCGCTTCCCCCGCGGAACGAGCGACGAGGACCTTCTCCTGCGCTTCATGACCTCCAACGAGGAGGTCGACGCCATGAAGGCGGCCGGTCCGATCCGTACTGACCCTCGACGCTCCACGAACCACATCGTCCGGTTCGTCCAGGAGCTGGTAGCGGAGTCGCGAGGGCTCACCTCGATGTCCGTCACCACGGATGCCCTCAGCGTCCGGCTCGCTCGACGTCCCTAACCTGCAGCAAGCCTGCATCACGACCCGCCGACCTGGAAATCCGCGCGCGACATGCCTAGCGCCCTGAGCGTCGCGGCGTCTTCCCGTCGGAAGGACAGGCAGCGACGGTAAAACACCGGCGGGAACGTCGAAGAGCACGCCGTAGCGTCGGTCGACTCGCGACGTCGGATCGCGGCAAAACCGCTCCCGGTCCTCCCGCCCCGCCACCATCGGAACCTCCGGACAGGACCTGACCACGATAGGCATGACTCTTCCTGTGTCCCGGGCCAGAGGGCCTCACCGCGCATCTCTCGACTCAGGTGGTGCGACGGCGGCTTGCGTCCGCGCTGCGACCCACGGTCGGAACGGGTCACCACGAACGCTCGGCGCAGCCTGACGATGGCGGGGCGCGCTCGTTGACGGGAGTCAGCTTGACAAGCTTGAGCAGCTCAAGCCAGGCCGCCCGTTCCCTCACCTGCCGGCGGCACGCCGACGGGCTCACCACCTCCCGTCCCCCCGACAAGCTCTGGCACGCAACTGAGACGCGTGCAGTACGTGTGGTGCCGTCCGTCGGTCGCCAGCTGGGGCACAGGTGCGGCGCATCGTGGTGCGCGTGGGGAGGATGTGCGACCAGCGCTGGCTTGCAGTTCTCTCGCGGATGTCCCACATCAAGCGCTGCCCTGTGCAGCGCGCCGGCCCCACGCCGCGAGGACGATGGCCGCGAGGATCCCCACGCCGCCCGTCACCTGGCCGAGCAGTACCGGTTCACCGAGCAAGAGCGCCGCGCCACTGACGGCGACCACCGTCTGCAGGCTCAACAGCACCGATGCTGACGGCGGTCCCAGCGCGCTGAGCGTCAGGTACATGCCTACGGTTCCCAGGCCGGTCGCGGCGCCGGCGGCAACGAGAAGCAACCAAGACCGGATCGAGAACAGGTGCAGTTCGCCGCGCGCCGCGCCTGCGACCAGTGTCGACAGGGCGACGCCGAACGAAACCCAGACGGTGGACACCACCGCTGGCGTGTTGGGGATGAGACGGCTGTTCGCGAGCAGGAACACCGCGACGCAGGCAGCCGAGGCGAGCGCCATCGCCACGCCCTTGCCGTCGATCGACATCTGCCGTCCGAACCCGACGACGGCGGCGGCACCGGCGGCCGACAGTGCAGCCGAGCTCGCAGCAACCCAGGTCCACCGCGCCTGCCGCAGGGCCAGCGACCCCATCAGCACCGCGATGGGATAGGTGTAGAAGAGCAGCGAGACGGACGCGACGCTCCCATGGCCAAGCGC
>JAOPWK010000231.1 GCA_025965735.1 Frankiales bacterium | reverse complement strand
TCGCGGGTGCCGGCAGCGCGCCGAGCCCGACGAGCCCGGCGACGGCCGCCGCGGACGTGGCGCCCTTGACCGCCTGGCCGGCCCGGTCGCCGGCCGTCACGAACGGCAGCTGCGCCAGCCAGGTGAGCGGTCCCATGACCCAGCGGAGCTTGCCGATCGAGATGCCGAGGAAGACGCGCACCAGCGTCGGGTCGAACTGCGTGCCGGCGCAGGCCGCCAGCTCGCGCCGGGCGTCCACCGCGCTCATCGGCGCCTTGTAGCTGCGCGCCGCGGTCATCACCTCGAAGGAGTCGGCCAGCGCGACGACGCGGGCGCCGTAGGAGATGTCCTCGCCGGCGGTGCCGCTCGGGTAGCCGGTGCCGTCCCAGCGCTCGTGGTGCTCGCCGACGGCACCGCCCCACTGCCCCAGCCAGGGCAGCAGGCCGGCGACCAGGCGCTCGCCCTCGGCCGGGTGGCGTCGCAGGCTGACCCAGTCGTCCTCGCTCAGGTCGCGGCCGCCGTTGAGCACGCTGCGCGCCACGGTCAGCTTGCCGAGGTCGTGCACCAGTGCGGCCCAGCGGACCCGGACCCGGTCCTCCTCGGGCAGGCCGAGCTCGGCGGTCAGCAGGTCGGTGAAGGCGCGGACGCGCTCGGAGTGGCCGCGGGTGCGCTTGTCGTGGACGCCGAGGATCCCGACCAGGACCACGAGCGTCTCGGCCGCCTCGTACGGGCCCATGGCCACGCCCTCGCCGCGCAGGCGGGACAGGCGGTTCTCCAGGTCGCGGACGCTGGACGTGCGGGCGGCGCGCATCCGCGAAGGAGCGCGGTCCGGGAAGACCAGCGACAGCTCGAGCAGCACCGCGAGCGGCAGCAGCCGGCGGGCGAGCCTGTCGACGAGCACGACGGTGAGGTAGGAGCTGCCGAGGACGGCCGCCCACCAGCCCACCTCGTCGCCGAACGCCGTCGGCCGGGGCAGCGCACCGGCGACGGCCCAGGCGACGAGGACGCCGACGACGATCGGCACGACCAGGATCCCCACGCGCAGGAGCGCGCCGAGTGCGGGGTGCGCAGCCCAGCGGTCGGTCCTGCGTGCGCCCGTCATGGGCCTCCCGTCCCTGAAGGCGCGATGGTGACGCACTGCGTCCGTCCTGTCGCCCACCCTCTGTCTCGGCGGGCTCCTGTGGGCGGCCGTAGCCTTCGCGCGTGTCGTTCCGGCTGCCGCTCTTCCCGCTGGGGATGGTGCTGTTCCCGGGGCTGGTGCTGCCGCTGCACGTGTTCGAGGAGCGCTACCGGGTGCTGGTCCGCGAGCTGCTCGAGCTGCCCGAGGACGAGCGCCGCTTCGGCGTCATCGCCATCCGCCAAGGCCGCGAGGTCGGAGCCGACGGGGTGCAGGCGCTGTACGAGGTCGGCTGCGTCGCGCACCTGCGCCGTGCCCAGGCGTACGACGACGGCCGCTTCGACATCGTCACCACCGGGACGGCGCGCTTCCGGCTGGACGTCCTGGACGAGCGGGGGCCGTACCTCACCGGCCAGGTCGAGGTGCTCCCTGACGAGCTGGGCGACACCTCGCTGGCACCGCTGCTGGACCGCGCGGTACGTGCGGCGTTCGCCGACTACCTGGCCGCGCTGGCGGACGCGAGCGGCGAGGAGATCGAGGTGCCGGAGCTGCCCGACAGCGCGCTCGTGCTCGGCTTCCTGGTCGCCGCCACCACCGCGCTCGACCTGGACGAGCGGCAGCGGCTGCTGGCGCTGGACGACGGCGTCACGCGGCTGAGTGCTGAGCTGGCCCTGCTGCGCCGGGAGGCGACCCTGCTGCGACACCTGTCCGCGGCGCCGGCGCCGGAGCTGGCCCGCGCACCGATCAGCCTGAACTGACACCGGCACCGCTCAGCGGCCGCGGACGAACGACGCGCCGACGTAGGCCAGCAGCGCGCCGACCGGCCAGCCGACCAGCGCCTCCTGGGCGCGCAGCCGCAGGCTGAGCTCGAGCGCCCCCTGCTGCCCCGCGTCCACCGCGCGCTGGACCTCCTCCAGGCCGACGGTCGAGCCGACGCGCATCGCCACCCAGGCGGCGGCCAGCCCGCCGACCGTCAGCCCGAGGACGACGGCCGGGCCGTGCTCGCGCCCGAGCCACCAGGCCACCAGGCCACCGACCACGCCGGCGAGCAGCACGGCCAGCAGGAAGGAGCCGTCCCCCGCGATGAAGGCGCTGCTGCCCGGCTCGGCGAGCTGCACGCTCTCGCCGGACACCACGACGTCGACCCGCGGCGCGAGCGCGGCCCACAGCAGTCCGACCGGAGCGCCGAGCAGGACGCTGACGACGGCGGCGGCCGCCCCGGCGCGGACGTCCTCGTGCAGAGCGGGCGAGGCCTCGGCCGGCACGACGTACGGCGCACCGAAGGGTGCGGCGCGCCGGGGGTCGGACGAGGTCCAGGAGGTGCTCACCCGTCCATGGTGCCCGGCATGTCCCGGAGAGGCCGCATGCGGCCCTACGCTCCGCTCATGATCCTCCGGGCAGCAGCGGCGCTGGCCCTGGCCGCCGCGCTGCTGGCCGGCTGCTCGGACGACGAGCCGGCCGCCACACCGCAGACCCCGTCGGCCAGTGCGCTGTCCGCGCCGATCCCCGGCATCACCCTGCCGCCGGACCCGCTCCAGCCGCTGGTGCCCACCCCGGAGGAGGTGCCGAGCGGGATGGTCCCGCTGCTGTCCGGCAGCGGCTCGCGCGACGCTGCGGCGATCGCGGAGTTCTCGGCCGACCCGGCGGCAGCGGCCACAGCGCTCGCAGCGCACGGCTTCTCCAGCGCCTACGTGGCGCAGTACGCCCACCCGTCGGACGGCCGGGTGCTGTCCGTGGTGGTGGCGCGCTTCCGGGACGCCGCCGGCGCCAAGGCCGACCTCGAGGGCGACCTCGCCGGGTCGTCGGGCGAGCTGGTCGAGACCGCGACGGTCGGCGAGGCCTCGCAGGCGCGCCGGCAGCCGCTGCCGGGCGGCGCCGGTCAGCTGGTGACCCTGCGCTTCCGGCAGGGGGCGACGACCTGGCTGCTGGCCTACGGGGCTCCGGAGGCCGATCCGCAGGTGGCTGTCGAGCTGGCGCAGGCGCTGGTGGAGCGCGCGACCACCTGAGCGGCTGCCCCCGTGATCCACAGAAGGATCGGTGCCGTCAGCGCGGGTTCCGCCTCCTGACGGGATCAGAGCTTCTGTGGATCACCGGGAAGAGGGGCGTGCGCGGGGCGGCTAGTGCCAGAGGTCGGCGGTGCGCCAGACCAGGATGTCGAGGATGCGCAGCCGGGTGACCGGGCTGCCCTCGTCGGCAGCGAGCTGCTCGAGGGCCTCGAACGCCTCCGCCTCGGCCTGCAGGTCGTCCCGCATCTGCCGGCACAGGTCGAAGATGAAGTCGGCCCAGGCGCGGTCGGTGGAGCGGGGCAGGGCTCCCGGAGCGGTGTACGCCTCGAAGATGCGGGAGTCGTAGAGCGGCACGAGGTCGGGCCGCTTGCGGTGCAGCACCTTGCTGACGATGGTGCCGCGCACGCCCCGGCCGGCGTACCGCGGCTCGTCCAGGATCCCGAACAGGCCGGCCACGCAGAGCAGGTGGTCCTCGTCGGCCCGGTGCAGCGGGACCTGCGGCAGGTCGGCCACGGCCTCCAGCGCGGGCAGCATCTCGCGCAGCAGCGCGAAGCGGCCGCGGTCGATGTCCACGCCCATCAGGGTCGGCGCGAGCAGGTCGCCGTCGACGAGCTCGGCGATGCCGTTGGTGACCAGCCGGTCGTAGCCGGGGTAGGCGTAGCCGTTGCGGACGTCGAGGTAGTCCAGCAGCACCTGGTCCGGGTGCTCGACCACCAGGGTGCCGGCGCACAGGCGGAGCTCGCCGACGGCCGCAGCACGGGCCCCCGGGGCGGCCGGACGGATCACGCGTTCCACACGATCACGCTAGCCGCTGACCGGCTCCGTCATGCCCCGCTCGGCAGGCAGCCGGAGCCGAGCAGCGCCTTGAGGTCGGCGAACAGCGCAGGCGTGGCGGTCACCCGCAGCCGGTCGTCCAGCTTGACCAGCGTCGTCTTGCCGGCCCCGACCAGCTGCAGGTGCACGTCAGTGGTGCCGGGGTGGGCGGCGAGCACCTCCTTGAAGCGCTCGACCACCGGAGGCGTGCAGCGCGGCGTCGGGATCGACACCACGACCGGCCCGCGCGGCCCGACCGAGAGGTCCGGCACCGTGATCTCGTTGCCGATGATCTTCGGCATCTCGTCGCGCTTGTCCACCCGGCCGCGCACCAGCACGACAGCGTCCTCGACCAGGTGCACGGCGGCGTTGACGTAGCTCTGCGGGAAGAACATCACCTCGACCGCGCCCTCGAGGTCCTCCAGGGTGACCATCGCCCAGGGGTTGCCCTGCTTGGTCATCTTGCGGGTGACGCTGGACAGGATGCCGCCGACGACGATCGTCTTGCCGTCCTCGCACTCGCTGATCTGGGAGACCGGCAGGTCGACGGCGCCGGCCAGCACGTGCTCGACTCCGAACAGCGGGTGGTCGCTGACGTAGAGGCCGAGCATCTCCCGCTCGTAGGTGAGCAGGACCGCCTTGTCCCACTCCCCCATCGGCACGACCACGTCGAACAGCCCACCGCCCTGTCCGGGCTCGGCGTCCTCCGTCCCGAACAGGTCGAACTGCCCGATGGCCTCGGCCCGCTTGGTCTCCATGCACGCCTCGATGGCCTCGGCGTGGACGTGCACCAAACCCTTGCGGGAGTGGCCGAGCGAGTCGAAGGCGCCCGACTTGCACAGCGACTCGACCGTCTTCTTGTTGCAGGCCACCGCCTCGACCTTGCGCAGGAAGTCGCCGAAGTCGGCGAAGCGCCCCTTGCCCTCGCGGGTCTGCACGATGGAGGCGACGACGTTGGTGCCGACGTTGCGGATGGCGGACAGGCCGAAGCGGATGTCGGTGCCGCGCGGGGTGAAGTCGCTGTCGGAGTCGTTGACGTCCGGCGGCAGCACCTTGATGCCCATGCGCCGGCACTCGGCCAGGTAGAGCGCGCTCTTGTCCTTGTCGTCCTTGACCGAGGTGAGCAGCGCCGCCATGTACTCGGCCGGGTAGTTGGCCTTGAGGTAGGCGGTCCAGAACGACACCAGCCCGTAGCCGGCGGTGTGGGCCCGGTTGAAGGCGTAGTCGGAGAACGGGACGAGGATGTCCCACCGCGTCTTGATGGCGCCGTCGGAGTAGCCGTTGGCCTTCATCCCGTCGCGGAACGGGATGTACTCCTTGTCGAGAATCT
>JAOPWK010000207.1 GCA_025965735.1 Frankiales bacterium | reverse complement strand
CCTGCTCGGCGGCGAGGGCGCGGTCGGCGCAGGCGTGGCCGGCGGCACCGTCTGCACCGGCGGCTCCACCGGTCCGACCGGTCCGGTCGCCGGCGGACCGTCCCGGAGCACGGTCGGCGAGGCGCCGGACTACGCCAGCGAGGCCTTCGGCGACCCCTGGGACTACAGCAACGCCGAGGACGTGCACGTCGGCACGCCGCAGATGTCGAACGCCGGCACGATCAGCGGCGGCCAGCTCAGCTACACGACTGCGACGGACTGGCCGTGGATGGACCCGCTGCCGTACCTCCCGGGCTCGATGCCGCTCGAGCGCGACGGCCCCAGCGCGCCGGTCGACACGGCCCGCTACACCCACCTGTCGGTCCGCATGTACGCCAGCCAGGCGAGCGCGGCGCAGATCTCCTGGTCGACCTGCGACTGGTCCAAGGACCGCGCCTGCTCCGGCGCCATGGGCGTCAGCGTCCGCGCCGGCTGGGCCACCTACGACTGGAAGATCGCGCCGAACTCCAGCCTGACCGCGCCGTGGGCCGGCAAGGCGCTGCACCTGCGCTTCCTCCCGTCGACCCACCAGGGCGCGACGATCCGCGTCGACGACATGCGCCTGCACGGGGCGTCTGCGGCGGTGGACTTCTCCTTCACGCCGGCCGCCGGCGGCGCGGTCGACGTGTACTGGGACGCCGACGGCGACCTCGCCAACAACACGGCCGACAACCCCGGCTGGGGGCGCCTCGGCACCTCCTCCACCGGCACGTACGCCTTCCCGGTGGCGCAGTTCGGCCCCGGCACGTACCGCCTCTACACCCGCGCCGGCAGCGCCGTCGGCCCCTACACCGAGCCGCTCGCAGTCGTGCCGCGGCCGCGCCCGGTGATCGACACGCCCGGCCTCGCCGGCGGCGCCGACTACGCCACGACGGTGCGCAAGGACCCGTGGGACTTCAGCTCGATGGGCGACGTCGGCCGCAAGGCGAACGTCTGCAACGCGCGCATCCTCAGCGGTGGCGTGCTCGCCGCGAACAACTGCGGGCCGGAGGTCCAGAACCCCTGGTTCAACCTGCCGAACCCCGGAGCGATCGACGGCAACACCTGGCACCGGCTCACGGTGCGGCTGCGCTACGACGGCCCCTTCGGTCTCACCGGCGGCCCGACGGGCGGAGCGGTGGCGCGGCTGATCTGGTACGTCGCCGGCACACCGGGCGCGGACCAGAACGTGCACGACCTCGTCGTCTACCCCGGCTGGCAGACGATCACGGTCGACCTGAAGACCAACCCGCCGGCCGCCGTCGTGGACGAGACGCAGAAGGCGCAGCGCGTCGGCTGGGCCGGCCAGACGATCACCGGTCTCCGGCTGGACCCGAACGAGGACGAGAGCCAGCGGCACTGGTACGTCGACTCGGTGCGGCTGTCCAAGGACGTCGAGGGACGCGGCGGCTTCGCGATGGCCTACCGCGACACCACCGGCCTGCCGGGGCAGACGGCCACCGTCTACCTCGACCGTGACCGCGCGGGGGCCGACGGCACCCGCGTCGCGACGCAGGCGATGGCGCCTGGCGCCAACCGGCTGCAGGTCCCCATGCCGGCCTCGCTGCCGAACGGCACCTACTGGCCGTACGTCGTGGTCGAGGGCCCGGGCGGCACCGTGACGAAGTACGCCGCGTCGCCGGTGCGCCTGACGCACTAGCGACGGTGTCTCGCCCACCGCCGCTGCTAGCGTCCGGCTGTGCCCCGCCCGGACCCGAGCACGCCGGGCGACACCCCGTCAGGGCAGGCCTGGCTCCGCAGCGACCTGAGGGCCGCGCCGGCCGCGGTCTGGTGCCTGGTCGTCCTGCACCTGCTCCTGGTCGCCGCCTGGACGACGCTCCAGCCGGCCTACCGCGGCCTGGACGAGCCCGCGCACGTGGGCATGGTGGTCGCGCCGGCCTCCCCCCTCGACTGGCCAGGTCCGGGCGAGAAGCTGGTCGAGGACAGCGTCATCAGCACCTGGCCGGAGGCGGGCTACGAGGAGCTGCCGTTCGCGCGCCTGCCTGCTGACGAGGCGCTGCCGCGAGCCGACCGTCCCTCCTTCGAGGAAGCGGATCCCTCGGGCAAGGGACCTGCGACCAACCAGATGGTCCAGCACCCGCCGCTCTACTACCTCTACGTCGACAAGGCGCTCCGGCTGTGGCCCGGCAGCGAGCAGTGGTCGTTCGACCTGCAGATCGCCGCCATGCGCGGCCTGTCGCTGCTGCTCGTCGCACCGCTGCCGCTGCTGTGCTGGCTGGCCTCGCGCCGGATCGGCCTGAGCCGAGCCGCCGGCGTGGCGGCGGCGGCCTTCCCGCTGGCCGTGCCGGGCCTGACCCGGGTGTCTGCGTCTGTCAGCAACGACACGCTGCTGACCCTCACCGTGGCTGTCGCCTCGGTGCTGACGCTGGCCGTGGCCGGCGGCGACGTCCGGCGGCGGACCGCGGTCGCCCTAGGACTCACGGCAGCCGTCGGCATGTACGCCAAGGGGCTGGGGCTGGTCCTGCCCGTGCTGGTGGGCGCGGCCTACGCGGCGGCCGCGCTGCGCGGTGAACGACTGCGCGCGCTCCTGCCGCCGGCGGCGCTGTCCCTCGGCATCGCGGTGCTGCTCGGAGCGCCGTGGTACGTCCGCAACGCGCTGGTGTTCGGCGCGGTGCAGCCGAACGGGTACCCGGGCGGCGGACTGCCCTACCCCCGCGCGCAGGGCGGCGGACTGGGGGAGTGGGCGCCGGAGTACGTGACGAACATGGCCTTCCGGTTCTGGTCCGCGCTGGGCAACCCCGAGCCGCCGGAGCTGCCGTTCCTCCTGTGCGTCGTGCTCTCCGGGCTCGTGGTCCTGCTGTCGGTCCTCGCCCTTGCTGTGGCGCGCGGCCGCCGCCTGCTGGTCGTCGTCGCCCTGCTGCCGCTGCTCGGCCTTCTGATGCTCGTGGCGTACGGCTCGTACAGCAACTACCAGATCTACGACCGCTTCATCGCCGTGCAAGGCCGCTACCTCTACCCGGCGGTCGTCGGACTCGCGGTCGTGCTCGCGCTCGCCCTCGACCGGCTGGCCGGCCGGGCCCGACGAGCTCTGCCGCTGCTCCTGCTGGCAGGAGCAGGGGCCATGCAGCTGCTCGCCGTGTACACCGTCCTCACGACGTACTGGACGCCCGGCGACGCCACCGGCGCGCTGGCGAACGGGTTCGACGCCATGGAGACCTGGTCCCCGCTGGGCGAGGCGCCGGTGCGCGCCCTCTGGGTGGGCGTCGTGCTGGCGGCGCTGGCGACGGCCGCAGCCGCGGCAGCCGCGTTCCGACGGAGCGACGAGGTCGCTCAGGCCTGAGGCGGACCGGGCTGCTTGCGGCCGGTGCGGTAGGCCAGCCGGCTGGCCGCCTTGTGCACCAGCTTCTGGACCCCGCCGTCACGCACGTGCTCCCGGGCGATCTCCAGCTCGCGACGCAGGCCGCGCTTGGGGCGGTACAGCTGGGCCGCGCTCTGCGCCAGGCGGCGGCGCGCGTAGTCGTCCAGCAGGTCGGGCGAGCGCTGCGGCGCGCGGCAGAACGCCACCAGCGGGGCGAGCACCCGATCCCAGTAGAACTCGGGCGCGACACCGGCGACGTTCTCCCGGCACTGCTGCGCGAAGGCGGGGTCGTAGAGGACGCGCTCCAGTGCCGCAGCGAGGCCCTCCACGTCACCGGCGTCCACCGCGACGCCGAGCTCGCGCTGCTCCACCAGGGAGGCGAAGACGTCGCCGCGCGTGCACACCATCGGCAGGGACGCCCACAGGTAGTCCAGCATCCGGGTGCGGAACGAGAAGGCCGTCTCGACGTGGTCCAGGTGCGTGCTCACGCCCGCGTCGGCGTCGAGCAGGTAGTTCGAGCGGTCGTCGTAGCGGACCCACTCCTCGTTGAAGAACACGTGCTTGCCGGTGAGGCCGAGCTCGCGCGCGAGCTCTCGCGCAGCGAAGGACATCCGCATCTCGGGGACGTGCGGGTGGGGGTGCTGCATCCCGAGGAAGAAGAGCCGGACGTCGTCCCGCCGGTGGCGGAGCACGTCGATCGCCCGGATCAGGGTCAGCGGGTCGAACCAGTTGTAGATCCCGCCGCCCCAGAGCACGACCTTGTCGTCGGTGGAGATGCCCTCGACGACGCCCTTCAGCGCGCGCCGGGTGCGCTGCGGCGGCTCGGTCCCGATGCCGAACGGCGCGATGTCGATCAGGGACCGCAGCGTGACGTCGTGGTCGTAGGTGACGGTGTTCAGGCGGCCCAGCGCAGCCAGGTGGCCGAGCCAGAAGTCGCGCTGCTTCTCGCTCGCGCAGACGAAGAAGTCGCCGCGCAGGCACTGGCGGTTCGCGTCGGCGACAGCGTTGCCGACGACCAGCCGGCGCGTCTCGATGTCGTGCTCGCGGGTCTGCTCGAGCTGCTCGAGGTGGAACGGGTCGTACAAGTCGACGATCACGACCTTCTCGGTGCGGTGCAGGAACGGGTAGTCGTCCAGCACGTTGCCCTGGAAGAACAGGACGTCGCACCACGCCTCGATCTCCCGCGCGCCCGCCTCGTCCAGCACCTGGCGCACGTCGAAGTCGGGACTGTCAATGAGGCACTCGGACGTCGTGACGAGCCGGACGTCGTGCCCCTCGGCGGCCAGGCTGGTGGCGATCTGCCACGCGCGGATCGCCGGCCCGGCCATCTGCGGCTTGAGGGTGTCGGCCGTGGCGACGGCGATGCGGGAGCCGACCGTCGAGCCGGTCGCCTGGGGCGCACGCCCCGTGCCCGTCGTCACCTTGGCGTCTCTCCTCGCGCTGGGTCGTCGCCCGTCGGCCGTGTCGTCATTCGTCCGTCACACTAGGGCGTCAGGAGTGCGGGAGCGGCGGCGGCAGGCCGGAGGAGACCGCACCGGCGGGTGGCAGACTGCCCGCGTGCCGACCAGCTCCGAACCCCGTTCCCTGGCCTCGCGGCTGCGCCGTACGGCAGGCGCCCGCCTCGACGAGCTGGCCGTGCGCCGGCTCGGCACCCTCGCCACCCGGCAGGCCACCGGTCAGCCGGTCCCGGACAGCCTGGCGCCGGGCGTCGCGAAGGCCTTCGGAGCCGTCGCCGCGACAGCACCCGACGCCC
>JAOPWK010000199.1 GCA_025965735.1 Frankiales bacterium | reverse complement strand
CCCCCACGTGACGTGGAAGCGCGGGACGGAGTTGCCGTGGCCGATCGCGCCGTAACCCCCGCCCACGGCCCAGCCGACGACCGGGAACCAGCGCACCCCCTGCGTGTGCAGCCAGGCCCGCTTCTCCCCCGCGGCGAAGTCGACGTACGCCTGCGCCCACTGCCGCGGCCAGTGGTCCTCGTCCCGGTCGAAGCCGGCCGTGCCCATCCAGTCCTGGAGCGCGAGCTCGCGGCTGTCCTTGATGCCCATGCGGCGCTGCTCCGGGCTGTCGACGAGGAACAGCCCGCCGAAGCTCCAGTGCGCCTGCCCGCCGAGGTTCTGCTCCGGCTCCTGGTCCAGCAGCAGGACCCTGCGGCCGGCATCCGCCAGCTCGGCAGTGGCGACCAGTCCGGCCAGCCCGGCTCCGACGACGATGACGTCTGCGTCCATGGCGTGAGCCTCTCAGACGGCTACGGTCGGCCGATGACGGCAGCCTTGGCCTGCGACGGCCTGGTCAAGACGTTCGGCGCGGTGCGCGCGCTGGACCGCGTGACGGTGTCGGTGGCCGCGCCCGCGACCGGCCTGCTCGGCGCGAACGGCGCCGGGAAGTCGACGCTCATGAAGGTCGCCCTCGGGCTGCTCACGCCCGACGAGGGCGAGGTGCGCGTCCTCGGGCTCACCGACCGCACGCAGATCCGCGCGCGGGTCGGCTACATGCCCGAGCACTCGTGCCTCCCGACGGACATGAGCGCGCAGGACCTCTGCATCCACCTCGCCCGGCTGCGCGGCCTGCCCCGCCGCGACGCGCTGCGCCGGGCCTCTGAGGTGCTGTTCGCCGTCGGGCTCGAGGAGGAACGGCACCGGCTCATCGACACCTACTCGCTCGGCATGCGGCAGCGGGCCAAGCTCGCGCAGGCGCTCGTGCACGGACCCGACCTCGTCGTGCTGGACGAGCCGACGTCCGGGCTCGACCCGGCCGGGCGCACCGAGATGCTGGAGATCCTGCGGCACCTCTCGCGCGACCTCGGCATCCAGGTGCTGCTCAGCTCGCACGTGCTCGAGGACATCGAGCGGACCTGCGACGAGGTGGTCGTGCTCGCCTCCGGCCGCGTGTCGGCGCAGCAGGCAGTCAGCGCCCGCGTCTCCACCGGACCGGTCACGCTGCAGGTGACCGGTGACGCGGCGGCGTTCGCCGGGCTGCTGCAGGAGCACGGGATCACGGCGCAGCTGGTGGCCGGGCGGATCCTGCTCCCGTCGGCCGGCCCGCGCGAGCTGGCGGCGGTGCGTGACCTCGCCGCCTCGTCCGGAACCGGGCTCTCCTCGATGGTCGACGCCGCCAATGCGCTCGAGGACGCGGTCGTGGGGGCTATGGCATGACCGCCGAGGCGCACCTCTACGACATCCGCTACTCGCGCTACGACGGCGCCCGCGAGGCTCGCTGGCGCAGCGTGCTGGCGATGGCCCGCTCCTCCACGGGGCGTGCGCTCGGCCTGCGACGCACGGCCGGGTCGAAGGTGTGGCCCTTCCTGCTCATCGCCGCCGCGCACCTACCAGCGATCGCGACGGTCGGCGTGCCGCTGCTGTTCGACGGCGCGCCCGAGCCGCTGGAGCTGATGCCGTACAGCCAGCTGCTCGCGGTGCTCACCCCGATCGTGGTCGCCTTCGCCGCGACGACGCTGCCGTCGCTGCTGACCCGGGAGCGGCGCGACCGCGTGCTGAGCCTCTACTTCTCGACGGCCATGTCGCCGTGGGAGTACCTCGCAGGCAAGGTGCTCGCCGCGCTGGCGCTGATGTCGCTGGTGACGCTGAGCCCGCTGCTGGTGCTGCTGATCGGGTCGATCCTCACCTCCGAGGCGCCGCTGGACGCCCTGCGCGACGACGGCCGGCACGTGCTTGCCGTCATCCTGGCCGGGCTGGTGTGCGCGCTGTGGTTCGCGGCGCTCGGGCTCACCGCCGGTGCGATGACGAGTAAGCGGCTGTTCGCCATCGGCGGCCTGCTCGCGGTGCTGCTCGTGACCCCGGTCCTGTCCGGGCTGGTGTCGTCGCTGACCGACCAGCCGTCCGTGCGGGCGGCCGACCTGTCGCAGGTGCCGCTGCGGGCGACGACCGACCTGCTGCCCGGCCGCGGCTACGACGACGAGGGCAGCGGCAAGCCGGCGCAGGCGCTGGTCTGGTCGGTGTGGGGCGCCGTGCTGCTGGCGGCGACCACCGTCCTGGTCCTGCGCTACCGCGACCCGGACGCCTCATGACCGCCGCGCTGCAGGTCACCGGAGTGTCGAAGTGGTTCGGCGACACCGTCGCGCTGTCGGACCTGTCGTTCACCTCCGCGCCGGGCGTGACCGGCCTGCTCGGCCACAACGGCGCCGGTAAGTCGACCCTGTTCGACCTGCTGGCCGGCTTCTCCTCCCCCAGCCAGGGGACGGTGCGGGTGCTCGGCCTCGACCCGCGCAACGACCCGTCCGTGCACGCCCGACTCGGCCTGGTGCCGGACGGCGACGGGCTGTGGCCGTTCCTGACGGCGCGCCAGACGGTGGAGTTCCTGGCCCGCAGCCGCGGCGTCGCCGACCCCGCTCGCGCGGCCGCCGCGGCGCTGGACACGGTCGGCATGACGACCCCCGCAGACCGCAAGGTGCACGGCTTCTCCAAGGGCATGCGGCAGCGGGTCCGGCTCGCGCAGGCGCTCGCGCACGACCCCGAGGTGCTGCTGCTCGACGAGCCGCTGAACGGCCTCGACCCGGCGCAGCGCCGCGCCGATGTGGAGCTCATCCGGCGGCTCGGCGCGCAGGGGCGGACCGTGCTGGTCAGCTCGCACATCCTGGCCGAGGTCGAGCGGATGGCCGACCGCGTGCTGGTCGTCGTCAACGGCCGGCTCGTCGCCGAGGGCACCCCGGCCGGGGTGCAGGCGCTGCTCGCGCAGTCCGCCCGCACCGTGCGGGTCGAGACCGACGAGCCGCGCAAGCTGGCCGCCCTGCTGCTCAAGGAGATCACCGTCGACTCGGTCACCCTGGACACCGACGGGCTGGTCGTGCACACCTCCGACGGCGCGCACCTGTCCAGCGTGCTCCCCCAGCTGGCCGTCAAGGCGAAGGTCCTGCTGCACCGGGTGATCCCGCTCGGCGAGGACCTGGAGAGCGTCTTCACCCGCCTGACCGCCTCGGCCCGCGGAGCCGGCCGATGACCCTGCTGCAGCTGAGCCTGCGCTCGGTCGTGCGCGGCAAGCGGATGGTCTTCGTGGCCCTGCTCCCGCTGCTCGTCGGCCTGGTCGCGGTGCTGCTGGCCGTGAACGCCGGCGACACCGACCGGACGGACCCCTACGGCGTGCTCGCGGGCGAGCTGCTCCTGCCCCTGGTGCTCGCCCTCGTCGCGCTCATCCTGGGCGTCAACGCCTTTGGCGACGAGCGGGACGAGCGGACCCTCGGGCTGCTGCTCGCCACGACGCTGTCCCGCCCGCGGATCGTGCTCACCAAGTACGCCGCGGCTGCCGCCGTCACCTGGCTCGCCTGCCTGCCCGCGACGCTCGGCTGCCTGGTCCTCGCGACGAAGACGGAGTTGCCGTTCGGCGAGGCGGCGGTCTCCCTGCTGGTCGCGTCGCTCCTGGCGGCGCTGGCGTACAGCGCGCTGTTCGTCCTGCTCTCGCTCGTGCTGCGCCGCGCGGTGCTCGTCGGCCTGGCCTACCTGGTGCTCTGGGAAGGACTGCTGGCTGAGCTCGCGGTCGCCTTCCGCAACCTCTCGGTCGGCGCCTACGCCGCCCGCGTCGTCGGCGCGCCGTTCGACGACGTGCCGTTCAACGCGTCCGACGGCTCCGTCGTCACGGCGGTCGTCCTGCTCGTCGTCGTCGCAGTGGTCGGTGTCGCGGCGTCGGCGTGGCGGCTGCCGAGGGCGCACCTCTAGCCTCAGGTCATGAGCCTGCCCCGTACGGCCGTCATCGGAGCCGGCTCGTCCGGCATGGTGGCGCTCAAGGCGCTGGTCGACGCCGGCGTCCCGGTGACGTGCTTCGAGAAGGGCGACCGGGTCGGCGGCAACTGGGTGTTCCGCAACCGCAACGGGATGAGCGCGTCCTACCGCTCGCTGCACATCAACACCTCGCGCGAGCGCATGGAGTACAGCGACTTCCCGATGCCCAAGCACTACCCGGACTTCCCGCACCACAGCCACATCGCCGAGTACTTCGACGCCTACGTCGACCACTTCGACCTGCGCCGGCACATCCGCTTCGAGACCGGCGTGGCTTCTGCCGTCCGCGCCGATGACGGCTGGTCGCTCACCCTCGACGACGGCAGCGTCGAGCAGTTCGACGCGCTGGTCGTCGCGAACGGCCACCACTGGGACCCGCGCTGGCCGGAGCCGGCGTCCCCCGGCAGCGAGCAGTTCCCGGGCGTGCAGATGCACGCGCACTCCTTCGAGGACAACAGCGAGTGGCGGGACAAGGCCGTGCTGGTCGTCGGCATGGGCAACAGCGCCATGGACATCGCGGTCGAGGCGTCGTGGGTGGCGAGCAAGACCTACCTCGCGGCGCGCACGCCGGTGCACGTCATCCCGAAGTACGTCTTCGGCAAGCCGGTCGACCAGATCGAGAGCGCGGCGGCGGCGCGGGCGCTGCCGTGGAGGGTCCGGCAGAAGCTGACGACGGCGATGCTGAAGGTGGCGGTGGGCGACCTGTCGCGGTACGGCCTGCGGGTGCCCAGGCACGGGATGCTGCAGGCGCACGCCACGGTGAGCGACACGATCCTCAGCCGGCTCGCGCACGGGGCCGTCGCACCGAAGCCGAACCTCGCGCGCTTCGAGGGCTCCGAGGCCGTCTTCGAGGACGGGACCCGCGCGCACGTGGACGTCGTCGTCTACTGCACCGGCTACCGGATCAGCTTCCCGTTCTTCGACACCGAGCTGGTCAGCGCGCCGGACAACCGGATCTCGCTGTACAAGCGGGTGTTCCACCCCTCGATCGACAACCTCGCGTTCATCGGCCTGGTGCAGCCGCTGGGCGCCATCATGCCGATCGCGGAGGAGCAGGGGCGGCTGGTGGCCGACAAGCTGGCCGGCCGCTACGCGCTCCCGCCCGCCACGGAGGTGCACGCGTCCATCGCGGCCGACGACGCCGCGGTGCGCTCGCGGTACGTCGGCTCGAAGCGGCACACCATCCAGGTCGACTTCGAGGTGTACCTGCACGAGCTGCGCCAGGAGCGCAAGCGCGGCGCGAAGCGCTTGTCAGTGGGCGCAGCTGCAGGCAGGTAGCCAGCGCACGCCCGGCGGTAAGGCCAGGGAGGCGAAGCCGGTGCCGTCGTAGGTCACCATCCGGCCGCGCCTCGAGCAGCAGCTCAGCCCGCAGCCAGCCGCCGGGCGGCAGCACCACCGGGACCTCGACCCGTTGGTTCGGCAGCAGGAGCCGCAACTGGTGCACGACCTCGCCCCCGGAGACCAGCCGCAGCGTCTGGCCGACCGCCCCTGAGGCGGTGACCACGGCGAGCAGCTGCCCGTCGCCGCGGTCGGGGCGACCGGCGGCAGCGCCGTCACGACGGCGGTGGCGCCGACGAGTCCGGTGGCGAGGATCAGCGCGATGCGGTTGTTCCGGGACCCCGGCGCGTCGTGAGCGCCAGCGAGCGACGTGCTGGGGAGAACGTCACACGGCGTCGCGGCACGGCTGGTTGCGCAGGACGTGGATGCCGCCGCAGGCCGGGTAGTCGGCCTGCGCCCGCTCGGCCGGCAGCAGCGGCAGCACCAGCGACGACGGCGTGAGGCCGCCCGTGTGGATGGTGTTCTGCGCCGGGACCGGCAGGGCGGTGAAGCCCCACAGGTCGGGCTGCACGTGCGGCGCCGCGACGGTGATGCGGACCTGCGAGCCCTCGCGGAAGACGTGGCCGAAGGGGAACACCTCGATGCGCAGCGCCGTCGGCGTCGAGGGCAGCAGCGGCGCCACGTCGGTGACCTCGTGCGTCTGGAACGGCCGCGTCGGCGTGGACAGCGCCTCGTCGAGCTTCGCGTGGCTGGCGCGCAGCCAGCCCTGCTGGACGAACACCTCCTTGCCGTCCGGGCGCAGCTCGGAGAGCGTCACCTCGAAGTCGGTGTCGCCCGCGGTGGAGGACACCCACAGGTCGAGGCTGGCCGCGCCGAGCACGACCTTGTCCTCGGTCAGCCGCGCGGTGGTGAAGGAGGCCGAGGTCCCGGCCGGCGGCTCGTCGTCCCAGCTCGCCGCGGGCTCGCCGACGACGTCGTAGCCGCCACGCTCTTGCGACCCGACCTCGGGGGCGTACAGGTAGCTGGTCGTGCCGGCTGCGGCGGGCTTCTGCGCCGACAGCGTGCCGTCGGCGTCGGCGTACAGCCGGTCCGCGGTCAGGCCGGTGGGCGGCCAGGTGTCGTACGTGCTGGTCCAGGCGGCCCGGCGACCCTCGTCCAGCTCCCAGTTCACGATGACGTCGTCGGCGGCCTCGAAGCGCGCCAGCGCCTCCTCGTACGACTCGGGCCGAGTGGTCGTCTCCGTGGTCCTCGTGGTCCTGGTCGGGTGCGGCTTGCCGTTTCTTTTCAGCACCGGCGTGGTCACCGTCTTCGTCTCGGTGACCTCACGGACGTCGCCCGCCGGGACCTGGCCCTTGAGGTAGTAGTCGAGGAAGCGGGTGATGTGCGGGAAGACGTCCGGGCCGTAGTACTCACCGTGGTCGCCGTTCGTGCCGAGGAACTTCCACGGAGTGGTCTTCGGCAGCCGCTCCAGCAGGTGCGTCGCGCGGGAGCCGACCTGCTCGTCCTGCCACGACTCGACGAGGAACGTCGGGGTCTCGATCTCGTTCGCGAACCAGAACGGCGAGCGCTCCTTGAAGAACTCGTTGTCGAAGTTGTTCTGCGGCTGCAGCGCCTGCGCGAACGGGTTGAACGGCGGGTTGGCCGCGTGCAGCGCCTGGTTCTGCAGGCACTGCTCGTCGACCGTGCCCTCCGCGTACGCCTGCGGCCCTGAGATGTAGCCCTCGTTGACGCGCTGGGCCGACCAGCCGCCGGCGAAGGCGACGTTCTGAATGCCGCCCGGGTACGGGACGTCGCGGTAGAGGTCGCCGAAGACGTGCCCGGGGACGATCGCGGCCAGGTGGTCCTCGAGCGTCTGGTCGATCCACTTCTGGGTGCGAGTCTCGCCCGGCTCGGGCAGCGGCACGAGCGGCGTCACCCGGTCGACGGGCCGCGCGCCGGCGACGAACAGCTGCGTGATGCCGGGGTAGGACTTGCCGACCATGCCGAACTTGCCGTTGGACCACTCCTGGTCGGCGAGCCAGTCGATGGCCTCCACGCCGTCCAGGGCCTGCCGGCGCTCGAAGTAGTCGAAGACGCCGCTGCTGCACGCGCTGCCGCGGATGTTCAGGCCGACCACGGCGTAGCCCAGCTCGATGAACCGGTCGTCCAGCCCGTCGTAGATGCTGATCCCCGGGACGTAGCCGGAGTAGTCGATGACGGCCGGGTACGGGCCGGGCCCGAACTTCGCCGCGTCCGGGAGCATCACCTTGTAGTGCAGCAGCGCCTCGTCGGCGGTGCCGACCGCGACGGGGATGTACCCGGTCGTGTGGGTGGGGGGATCGGCCTGGGCGGTGCCGAGGAACGGCACCAGTGCGGCGAGCAGGGCGAGGGCGACGAGGACTGCACGGCGTCTCATGGCTGCTCGGTTCGGCGGCAGGGAGCGCTACGCCTGTTGGCTGGGCTCCGAACGTTGCGGCCGCGTGCTGTGACCGCTCACAAGGCGGCGTACGGCGACCGCGCCGGCCAGCAGCTGGAGCCCCCGGGTGGTCGTCGGCTCGAGGCTGGTCAGGTCGACGACGCGCTTGAGGCGGTAGTCCAGCGTATTGGGGTGCACGTGCAGCACGGCGGCCGTGCGCCGGCGGTCGAGGTCCTCGTCGAGGTAGGCCTCGAGCGTGTGCAGGAGGTCGGGGAAGGCGTCCAGCGGGGTGAGCAGCGCCGACAGGTGCGCCTGCGCGTCGCTGGGCCGGCTCAGCTGGTAGTCCAGCAGCACGTCGCGCAGCTCCCACAGCCGGGCCTCCGGGCCGGCCAGCCGCAGCACCTCCCGCGCCTGCGCCGCCGCAGCCGCCACCTCCACCGTGCGCTCGGCGTGCGCCGCGGCGGCC
>JAOPWK010000180.1 GCA_025965735.1 Frankiales bacterium | reverse complement strand
GTGCCGAGGCCGGCGTTGTTGACCAGCACGTCGACCCGGCCGAACTCGTCGACCGCCTTCTGCACCAGCCGCGTGCACTGCTCGGGATCGGTGACGTCGGTCTGCTCGTAGGCGTAGCGGCGACCGGCCGCCTCCACGAGCTTGCCGGTCTCGGGGAGCCGGTCGACGCGGCGCGCGCCGAGCACGACGTCGGCACCGGCCTCGGCGAAGGCCTGCGCGAAGGCGACGCCGAGACCGGAGGAGGCGCCGGTCACGACGACGACCTTGTCGTCGAGGCGGAAGCGGTCGAGGACGGGCACGGGGTTCCTCCTAGAGCGGCGTTCGGATCCGGGCATCGTGCCGCACGGCACGACGCCGTTCGCGCGCCCCCCGGCGGTAGCGTCCTCCCGAGTCCAGCGAGCGGGGAGGCAGTCCATGAGCACGGCCACCCGCGTCTTCGTCGCCCGGATCGCCGGGCTGCCGGTCTTCGACCCGAACGGCGACCTGGTCGGCCGCGTCCGCGACGTCGTCGTCGCCCTGCGCATCGGCCGCGACGCCCCGCGCGTGCTTGGCCTCGCGGTCGAGATCCAGGCCCGCCGGCGGATCTTCGTCCCGATCGGCCGGGTCAACACGGTCGACCCGGACGCCGTCGTGCTCACCACCGGCACGGTCAGCCTGCGCCGGTTCGAGTCGCGCCCGGGTGAGACGCTCGTGCTGGCAGAGCTGCTCGACCGCCGCGTCAGCCTGCTGGCCACCGGCGAGGGCGCCACGGTCGTCGACATCGCCATGGAGCAGATGCGCACCGGCGACTACCTCCTGACCCGCGTCGCTGTGCGCAAGGGCGCTGCCGGTGGGCTGCGCGGCCGGCGGCGCGGGGAGGTGCTGCAGCTCAACTGGGACGAGGTCAGCGGCTTCTCGCTGCCCGAGGACGGCCAGGGCGCGGCGAACATGCTCGCGGTCTTCGAGAAGCTCCGCCCCGCCGACCTGGCCAGCGTGCTGCACGACCTGTCCGGCAAGCGCCGCGCCGAGGTCGCCGCCGCGCTGGACGACGAGCGGCTGGCCGACGTCCTCGAGGAGATGAGCGAGGACGAGCAGGTCGAGCTCATCGGCGGCCTGGAGGACGAGCGCGCCGCCGACGTCCTCGAGGCGATGGCCCCCGACGACGCCGCCGACCTGCTGGGCGAGCTGCCGACCGAGGAGGCCGAGCGGCTGCTCGAGCTGATGGAGCCCGAGGAGGCCGGCCCCGTCCGCAGCCTGCTGGCGTACAGCGACGACACCGCCGGCGGCCTCATGACGCCGGAGCCGGTGATCCTGCCGCCGAACGCCACCGTCGCCGAGGCGCTGGCGATGATCCGCAACGCCGACCTGTCGCCCGCGCTCGCGGCGCAGGTCTACGTGGTGCGGCCGCCGTACGAGACGCCGACCGGCCGGTACATCGGCACCGCGCACTTCCAGCGGATGCTGCGCGAGCCGCCGAGCTCGCTCATCAGCGCGGTCGTCGACACCGACATCGACCCGCTGAACCCCGACTGCCCGCTGGCCGACGTCACCCGGCACCTCGCGTCGTACAACCTCGTCGCCGTGCCGATCGTCGACTCCGAGCAGCGGCTGCTGGGTGCGGTGACGGTGGACGACGTCTTGGACCACGTCCTGCCGCAGGGCTGGCGCGACAGCAGGACCAGCCGTGGCTGAGCGGACGACGCGTCGGGTGCGCCTGGACACCCCGCTGGAGCAGCGCGGAAGCCGCCGACCGCACTACGACCCGGAGGCCTTCGGACGGGTCTCGGAGCAGATCGCCCGCTTCCTCGGGACGGCGCGCTTCCTCGTCTACATGACGGTCTTCATCATCCTGTGGGTCGTCATCAACGTGACCCCGATCGCGTTCGACCCGTACACCTTCACGTTCCTGACGCTGCTGCTGTCGCTGCAGGCGTCGTACGCCGCGCCGCTGATCCTGCTCGCCCAGAACCGGCAGGCCGACCGCGACCGGATCAGCCTGGACGAGGACCGCGCCACCAGCGAGCGGCTGCAGGCCGACGTGGAGTACCTCAGCCGGGAGGTGGCGAGCCTGCGCCAGGCGCTCGGCGAGGTGGCCACGCGTGACTTCCTGCGCTCGCAGCTGCGCGAGGTGACCGAGGAGGTCGTCGCCCGCACCCGCGCCGCCGAGGGCGAGGACCCGGGGCAGCCCGACGTCGCCGGTCGCCGCGAGCGCGAGGACCGCGAGCGGCGGGCCGAGCGCAAGAAGCGGCGGGCCGACGAGAAGGCGGCGGACGAGCGGCCGGACCTGTCCGAGCCGTTCGTGGGCGAGGCGGAGCACGGCTAAGACGTACGCCCGGGCGGCTTCACCCGTTGGGCCGATCGGCCGATGGCTACGACGTGACCGTGTCCCCGCCGACCCCTGATCTGGCTGCCGTGCCCGAGCAGCAGCGCCGTCGCCGCCGCATCGGCGAGGTGCTGGTCGAGCAGGGGCTCATCACCCAGGAGCAGCTCAAGAGCGCCCTGGGCGAGCAGAGCAGGACGCCGCCGGGGCAGACGCGCAAGCGCCTCGGCCAGCTCGTCATCGACATGGGCATGTCGACAGAGAAGGAGGTCGCGGCCGCACTCGCCGAGGCGCTCGCACTGCCGCTGGTCGACCTCGGCCGCACGATGGCGCAGCCCGAGGCCGTGCGCCTGCTCCCCCGCGCGGTCGCGGAGCGGGCCGGTGTCCTCGTCCTGTCCAACGACCACGGCAAGATCACGGTCGCCACCGCGGACCCCACCAACGTCGTCGCGCTCGACGACGTGAAGCTCTACACCGGCGCCGCCGAGCTGGTCGTGCTCGTCGCCCCGGAGAGCCAGGTCCGCGACCACCTGGCCCGCTCCTGGTCGCTGTCCGAGGACTCCTCCGACGTCTCCACCCTGTTCGAGGGCATCGGCGACGAGACCGAGGTCGAGGAGGTCTCGGCCCAGGGCGTCGAGGCAGCCCCGATCGTGCGCCTGGTCGACGTCGTGCTCGCCGACGCCGTACGCGCCCGCGCGTCCGACGTGCACGTCGAGCCGCAGGCCGGCGAGCTGCGCATCCGCTACCGCGTCGACGGGCTGCTCCGCGACGTCATGACGATCCCGCGCAACGCCACCGCCGCGACCGTCAGCCGCATCAAGATCGTCTCCGGCCTTGACATCGCTGAGCGCCGCCGCCCGCAGGACGGCCGCGCCAAGCTGACCGTCGACGGCCTCACCGTCGAGGCGCGCATCTCGACGCTGCCGACGCTGCACGGCGAGAAGGTCGTCATCCGCCTGCTCCCGCCGGCCTCAGAGGTCCCGATGCTGGCCAAGACCGGCCTCACCGGCGCGCAGCTCGAGCTGGTCAACGCCGCACTGGTGCAGGCGCAGGGGCTGGTGCTCATCACCGGTCCCACCGGCTCGGGCAAGACCAACACGCTGTACGCCGGGATCCAGCAGGTCAGCACGCCGGACCGCAACATCGTCACGCTCGAGGACCCGGTCGAGGTGCAGGTCGCCGGCATCACCCAGGTGCAGGTGCACGAGCGCTCCGGCATGACCTTCGCCCGCGGCCTGCGCAGCGTCCTGCGCCAGGACCCCGACATCGTGCTCGTCGGCGAGGTCCGCGACCAGGAGACTGCCGAGCTGGCGCTCAAGGCCTCGCTCACGGGCCACCTCGTCCTCACGACCCTGCACACCAACGACGCCGTCGCCGCCGTCACCCGCCTGGTCGACATGGGCGTCGAGCCGTTCCTGGTCGCGTCCTCGCTGTCCCTGGTCGTGGCCCAGCGGCTGGTGCGCAAGCCGTGCCAGGCCTGCGCCGCGCCGTACGTCCCGACGCCGCGCACGCTTTCGCTGCTCGGCATCACCGAGGCCGACCTCGAGAACGCCTCCCCCACGCGCGGCAAGGGCTGCGCGGAGTGTGGCGGCACCGGCTACCGCGGCCGCACGGGAGTGTTCGAGGTGCTGCCGGTGACCGCGCAGATGCGCGCCGTGCTGCTGTCCGACCCGACCGAGGCCGCCATCGGCGCGGCGGCCCGCGCCCACGGGATGATGACGCTGCGCGGCTCCGCGCTCGCCGCCGCCCACCGCGGCGAGACCACGTACGAGGAGGTGCTGCGCGCCACCCACGTCGACACCGTGAACGGGCCGCGCTGCCCGGCCTGCGCCCGAGCGCTGGCCGACGACATGGTCTGCTGCCCCTTCGACGGGACTCCCGTCGGCAAGGCCCGCTGCGAGAGCTGCGACAGGCCGGTCGACGGCGAGTGGACCACGTGCCCGTACTGCCGCACGTCCATCGCCGGCCGCACCCCTGCCGTCGCGCCGGCCGAGCCGGAGCACCTGCCGAGGCTGCTCGTCATCGAGGACGACGTGGCCGTGGGCCAGTTCGTGCAGGCCGCCCTGACCGGCAGCGCCGAGGTCGTCCTCGCGCTGACGGCCGAGGAGGGGCTCGCCCTGGTCGGCAGCCAGGACTTCGACGGCGTGCTCGTCGACAACGGCCTGCCGGACCTCGACGGCGTCGAGGTGATCCGCCTGCTGCGGGCCGACCCCAAGACGCTGACGATGCCGCTGGTGCTGTTCACCGGCACGGACTCCGTCGAGGTGGAGCGGGACGCGCGGCGGGCCGGCGCGGACGACTACCTCGCCAAGCCGGTCGAGCCGCTGCTGCTCGAGGAGCGCGTGCTCGGCCTGCTGCACGCCAGCACCCGACGGACCTAGTTGTTACTGCGCCGATCATGCACTTGTTGCACGCGCCGCACGCTCAGCGGCTGTGCCACAACTGCATGATCGGCGGCTAGAGGAGGGTGCGGAGGGCGGCTGCTGTCGCGGCGGCGGCGAGGATCACGACCAGGAACGGCGCGCGCGCGGCCAGCAGCACCGCGGCCACCGCCACGCCGGCGACCCGCGGACCCACCCCGTCGACCTCCCCCAGCGTCTGCACGGCGACCAGCGCGGCCAGCAGGGCGACCGGCAGCAGGGCGGCCGCACGCTGCAGCCGCTCTCCCTCCAGCAGGCGCTGCGGCAGCGACCAGCCGGCCAGCTTCAGCGCGGCGCAGCCGAGCGAGGCGACGAGCACGGCGGTCCAGATCACCGGCGCACCAGCAGCGGGACGACGACGAGGCCGGCCAGCAGGACCGGCACCCCGGCCGGCACGAACGGCAGCGCGACCAGCGCCACCAGCGCCCCGGCAGCCGCCAGTGCCACCCGGCTGCGGGCCACCAGCTGCGGCCACAGCAGCGCGAGGAAGGCGGCGGGCACGAGCGCGTCGAGCCCCAGGTCTGCGGGGTCGCCCAGCTGGGCGGCACCGAGCGCCCCGAGCAGCGTGAACAGGTTCCAGAAGACGAAGACGCCCAGGCCGGTCGCCCAGAACGCCGCCCGGGCGTGCTCCTGGGGTGCCGCGACAGCCATGGCGGTCGACTCATCGATGGTCACCTGCGCGGCGGCCAGCCGCCGGACCCCGCGCTCTGGCACCAGCGAGGCCATCCGCACCGCGTAGAGGGTGTTGCGCGAGCCGAGCAGCAGCGCGCCGGCCACCGCGGCCGCCGCGCTGCCGCCGGCTCCCAGCACCCCGACCAGGGCGAACTGCGACGCTCCCGTGAACATCAGCAGCGACAGCACGCAAGCCTGCGCGGTGCTCAGCCCGGCGGTGACCGCCGCAGCGCCGAAGGACGCGCCGTACAGCCCCACGGCGAACCCGAGGCCGTACCCGTCACGCAGGACCGCTCGCCGGTCACGCAGGGGGGCGTCGCTCAGCGCTTACCGTCGCAGGCGTCCTCGGGCAGCAGCCCCTCGTCGACGAGCTTGCCGAGCAGCTCGCCGAGGGCGGCCACCTCGTCGGTGGTCAGCTTGCCGGTGACGTGCTCGGCGACGCCCCGGCGGTGCGTCCGCCAGGCCTCCTCGAGCCGGGTGAGGCCGACGTCGGACAGGACGGCCAGCGTGCCGCGGGCATCGCTCGGGCAAGCCATCCGGGTCAGCAGGCCGTCGCGCTCGAGGCGGTCCGCCAGCCGGGTCAGCCCGGAGCGGGAGAGCAGCACCCGGTCAGCCAGCTCGGTCATCCGCAGCGCCCGGCCGGGCGCCTCCGACAGCTGCACCAGGACGTCGTACGACGCCAGCGGCAGGTCGTGCTCGGCCACCAGCTCGGCCTCGAGCCGGCGCGTCACGGTGGCGTGCGCCCGCAGGAAGGTCCGCCAGGCGGACAGCTCCGCAGCGCTCAGCCCCTCCTGCACCTCCATCGCCTCCGCCACCCCGTCAGCGTAGGCCTCGGGCGGAGCAATAACCTGGCTTCGTGCGCAGCCCCAAGGACTTCTTCCGCCCACTGGCCGTCGGTGCTCCCGAGCCGCTCCGCGAGATCCCGTGGCGACCGTCGAGGATGATCCACTTCTTCGACCCGTCGAACCCGAAGATGGTCGCGAAGGTCCCGGACCTGGCCACCAAGGTCGACGTGCTGCTGGGCAACCTCGAGGACGCGATCCTCGCCTCCAACAAGGAGGCCGCACGCGCGGGCCTGGTCGAGGTCGCGAAGACCGCCGACCTCGGCGACTGCCAGCTGTGGACCCGGGTGAACTCGCTGGACTCACCGTGGGTGCTCGACGACCTCACGACCCTGGTCACCGAGGTCGGCAACCAGCTCGACGTGATCATGGTGCCCAAGGTGGAGGGGCCGGAGGACATCCACTACGTCGACCGCCTGCTCGCCCAGCTCGAGGCGCGCGCCGGCATCACCAAGCCGCTCCAGGTGCACGCCATCCTCGAGACCGCCTCGGGCATGAGCCGCGTCGAGGAGATCTGCCAGGCATCGCCCCGCATGCAGGGCATCTCGCTCGGCCCGGCCGACCTCGCCGCCGACCGCCGCATGAAGACCACCCGCGTCGGCGGCGGCCATCCCGGCTACCTCGTGCGCCAGGACCCCATGGGTGACGACGTCCCCCGGGCGACGTACCAGCAGGACCTCTGGCACTACACCGTCGCGCGCATGGTCGACGCCTGCGTGCAGGCTGGGATCTACGCCTACTACGGGCCCTTCGGCGACATCAAGGACGTCGTCGCGTGCGAGGACCAGTTCCGCAACGCCTACCTGCTCGGGTGCGTCGGCACGTGGACGCTGCACCCGGTGCAGGTCGACATCGCCAAGCGCGTCTTCTCACCCGAGGCGGCCGACGTGCAGTGGGCCAGGAAGGTCGTCGAGGAGATGCCGGAGGGCGGCGCCGGCGCCGTCATGATCGACGGCAAGATGCAGGACGACGCGACGTACAAGCAGTGCCAGGTCGTGCTGAAGCTGGCCCAGGACCTGGCCAAGCGCGACCCCGAGCTGGCGCAGGCGTACGGCCTGTGAGCGTCCTGAGGTCCGTCCTGTACATGCCGAGCTCCAACGCCCGTGCGCTGGAGAAGGCCAAGACGCTGCCCGCCGACGCGATCATCTTCGACCTCGAGGACGCCGTCGCACCGGACGCCAAGGAGGTCGCGCGCGAGCAGGCCTGCGCCGCCGTCCAGAGCGGCGAGTACGGCGGCCGGACCCTCACGATCCGCTGCAACGGGCTGGACACCCCGTGGGGGCAGGCCGACCTGGAGGCCGCCGCCGCCGCAAGGCCGCACGCCGTGGTCATCCCCAAGGTCAGCGGCCCGGACCACCTCGCGCAGGTCGCCGCGGCCGTCGGGCCGGACACCCGCATCTGGGCGATGGTCGAGACGCCGTCCGCCATCTTCAGCGTCCGCGAGATCGCCGCGCACCCGCAGGTCGACGTCCTCGTGATGGGCACCAACGACCTGGCCAAGGAGCTGCGGGCCCAGCTCGTGCCCGGTCGTGCGCCGCTGCTCCCCCACCTGGCCACCGCGCTGCTGGCTGCGCGTGAGGCAGGCATCGAGGTCCTGGACGGCGTCTACAACGACGTGAAGGACGCCGAGGGCTTCGTCGCCGAGGCACGTCAGGGCTACGAGATGGGCTTCGACGGCAAGACGCTGGTGCACCCGAGCCAGGTCGAGCCGGCCAACGACGTCTGGGCGCCTGACGAGGCCGACGTCGCGCACGCGCGCCGCGTCATCGAGGCCTTCGAGGAGGCCGAGCGCGAGGGCAAGGGCGTCGTCACCGTCGACGGCCGCATGATCGAGAACCTGCACGTCGAGAACGCCCGGCGCACCCTCGCGACGGCGGAGGCCATCGCCGCGCTGGGCTGAGCAGCACGGCCCGGACGTACGATGGGAGCCACGACGGCCCCCTGCGCAAGGAACACCTTGACCCTCGCTCTGCCCACCGACGAGCAGCTCACGGCGGCGCTCTCGACCGTCATCGACCCCGAGATCCGCCGCCCGGTCACCGAGCTCGGCATGGTCAAGTCCGCGGTCGTCGACCCGGACGGCACAGCGCGCGTCGGGATCTACCTGACCGTCAGCGGCTGCCCGATGAAGGACACCATCACCTCCCGGGTCACCGAGGCGGTCGGCGCGCTGCCGGGCGTCAGCAGCGTCGCGGTCGAGCTGGACGTGATGAGCAGCGAGCAGCGCCAGGAGCTGCAGACGCTGCTGCGCGGCGACAACCCGGTGCGCGACATCCCGTTCGCGCTGCCCGGCTCGCTGACGAAGGTGTTCGCCGTCGCCTCCGGCAAGGGCGGCGTCGGCAAGTCCAGCGTGACCGTGAACCTGGCGGCCGCGATGGCGCAGAAGGGCCTGAACGTCGGCGTGCTCGACGCCGACATCTACGGCTTCAGCGTCCCGCGCATGCTCGGCGTCACCCACCGCCCCACGCAGGTCGAGTCGATGATCATGCCGCCGTCGGCGCACGGCGTGAAGGTCATCTCGATCGGCATGTTCACCAAGGACAACACCCCGGTCGTGTGGCGCGGGCCGATGCTGCACCGCGCGCTGCAGCAGTTCCTCGCCGACGTGTACTGGGGCGACCTCGACGTGCTGCTCATGGACCTGCCGCCCGGCACCGGCGACGTGGCCATCTCCGTCGCGCAGCTGGTCCCGAGCGCGGAGATCCTCGTCGTCACGACGCCGCAGCTGGCTGCCCAGGAGGTCGCTGAGCGCGCCGGCTCGATCGCGCTGCAGACCCACCAGCGGATCGCCGGTGTGGTCGAGAACATGAGCTACCTGGAGTGCCCGCACTGCGACGAGAAGATCGACGTGTTCGGCTCCGGCGGCGGGCAGGCCGTGGCGAGCAGCCTCAGCCAGCGGCTCGGCGCGAAGGTGCCGCTGCTCGGCCAGATCCCGATCGACGTGCGGCTGCGCGAGGGCGGTGACAGCGGCCAGCCGCTGGTGCTGTCCGACCCGACGGCGACGGCCTCGCGGGCGCTGCTGGAGATCACCGAGGCGCTGTCGGGCAAGCCGCGCGGACTGGCCGGCATGTCGCTCGGCCTGTCCCCCGCCAAGCGCGCCTGACCCTGCCGCTGCGCGCCCGCGCTGCATGATCCTCCGCAGGATCGCCGGCCTCAGCCGGGACGCTGACCCCGTACAGCGGCGATGCTGCGGATGATCATGCGTACTCGCGGCTAGGTGGTCTCGGGGTCCCAGGGCGCGGGCTCGTCCTCGGCCAGCGGCGCACCGGCGCGCGTCCGCGGGCGGCCCACCGCCGGATCGACGTCGAGGTCGTCGTCGCTGAACAGGTGCTTCTGCACGAACGTGCGCGGGTGCAGCGAGGCCAGGTCGACGTCGCCGAGCTCCGGGCCGAGCTCGGTCTTGAGGTCGTCGGTCATGCCCTTGACGTACAGGCGGACCTTCCGCAGGCCGCGCCCGGCCTCGGCGGCCATGCCGGGCAGCCGCTCCGGCCCGAACACGAACAGGGCCAGGACGAGCAGGACCATGATCTCGCCCCAGCCCAGGCTCTCGAACACGGCGCGAGCCTAGTTGCGGCGCAGGTCCTGCAGCACGACGTCGGCCTCCTGCGTACGGCCGTCGCGGACGTAGGTCAGCGTCACGGTGTCGCCGACGCCGTTCTTGCGGATCGCGAGGATGAGCTCGTCGACGCTGCTGACCTCCTCGCCGTCGACCTCCACGATGAGGTCGCCCGGTTCGAGCCCGGCCCTTCCGGCGCCGCCGCCGGAGGACAGCTCCCGGATCAGCGCCCCCTCGCGGTCCTGGCCGCTGACGGTGGTGGCCGAGACGCCGATGCTCGGGTGCGTCGCCTTGCCGGTGCGGATGATCTCCTCCGCGACCGAGCGCGCCTCGTCGATCGGGATGGCGAAGCCGACGCCGATGCTGCCGCCGCTCTGCTCGCTGCCGAACAGCCCCCCGCCGCCGAGGGTCGCGATCGCCGAGTTGATGGCGATGACCTCGCCCTTGGCGTTGACGAGCGCGCCGCCGGAGTTGCCGGGGTTGATCGCGGCGTCGGTCTGGATCGCGTTGAACAGCGGGAACTCGCCGACGTTCACGGTGCGGTTGAGGGCGCTGACGATGCCGGTCGTGACCGTGCCGGAGAGCCCCAGCGGGGAGCCGATCGCCACCACAGGGTCGCCGACGACGAGCGCGCGGGACTGCCCCAGCGTGGCGGCGGTGAGGTCGCGGTCGCTGCGCACGCGCAGGACGGCGAGGTCGGTCACCGGGTCGAGCCCGACGATGTCGGCGGGGAGCTCGCTCTCCCCGGCGTCCAGCGTCACCGTGATCCGGCCGCCGCTCGCGGCCGACTCGACCACGTGGTTGTTGGTGAGGATGTAGCCGTCGCTGCGGATGATGACCCCCGAGCCCGTGCCGTTGCCGCCGGAGCCGGCCACCGCGATGGAGACCGTGCTCTGCATGACCCGGGCAGCGATGCCGGCCACCGAATCCGGCGCCCTGTCGACGGTGGCCGTCGTGCTGCCGCCCCCGCCGAGGCTGGCGCCGCTGTCCAGCAGGTCGTCGCCGCCGCTGCTGCGGGCGCCGATGATGCCGCCGACGGATCCGGCGAGCAGCGCCGTGGCCAGCACCGCGGCGACGGTGCCGAGGCCGCGGCGGGACTTCTTCTCGGGCGGCGGGATCGGCGAGCCGATGGTGTCGGTGGGGTAGCCCCAGGCCTGCGCGCCGGAGGGGAAGGTCGCGCGCGTGGTCGGCTGGCTCCACGGGTCCTCGGCGGGCGGCTGCTGCGCGGGCGGCGGCGTCCCGTACGCGCTGCTGCCGTAGTCCGGCTGCTGCGGGGACGACTGCGGCTGCCCCTGGGGGCCGCTCCACTGGTCGCCCGGGCGCGACCACCACGGGGTCGGCGGCGGGACGTCGGGACCGGCGGTCTCAGGGCCGGGCTCGCGGGCGTCGTTCACGGGGTCCTCCGGGGCGCAGTGCAGGCTTCCTGGGGTGAGTCTTCCCCGCAGGGTGTGAAGTCCCCGTCAGGTCTTAGCCGAACGGGTTGAGCATGCCCCCGAGGCGGCCCAGTCCGCGACTGAGCCGGGAGCGCAGGCCGTCGTCGGGTGCGGCGTCGCGCGGCAGGGCCGCCACGGCGGCGAGCACGGCGTCCTCGGGGGCGTCCGAGACCAGGGTCCAGACGCGACCGGCCCCGGCCCACACCACCCGCTCGGGGGCGGCCCGCCGCACCCACACCGGCCGACCGTCGACGTGCTCGGTGCCGAAGCCCTCCATCGGCTCGCTGCCGAGCTCGCCCTCCTGCGCGAACAGCGACAGCGTGGAGAGCCCGTCGGTGTAGGCCAGGTGCAGGACGTCGCCGTTGCGACGGGTCTGGAACAGCCGGAAGCGGTCCGGCAGCACCTGCGGCACGAGCCAGCCGTCAGCGCGCAGCCGCTCGACCGCTGCCTCCGACGGCCGCTCCCCGCCCGTACGCACGGCCATCGCCGGCACGGGCGCTGCGGCCGCGGCCGGCCGTACGTCCAGGTCGACGAAGGCGCTGCTGCGCACCCGCTCGCCGTCCTGGTCGAAGACCTCGCGGCGCAGCAGCATCCCCGTCTCGCGGTCGACCCAGAACCGGCCTGCTACCCGTCCGTCGTCCCGGCGCGCCTCGACGATGGAGGCGGCGCGACCCGTGCAGCGTCCGGGCCCCTTGACGGCGAGGGCGTAGGAGACCGACAGCCGTGCGAGCATCCGCGGGTCGAGCGTCGCGATGGCGCTGACGGGCTCGCCGCTGCGGACGACGGAGCCGGTCGAGGGGTCGTGGCTGAGCTCGACGAGGGCGCTCTCGGAGCTGTCCTGGCGCCAGCTGGCGACGTACTGCGTGCCGGTGTAGCTGAGCCGCCGGCCGGCCTGCGCAGCCCGCTCGAGCAGCGCCAGTGCGTGCGCCTCGGACGACTCCGCGCCCGCGCTGCCGGCGTCCACGGTGGCGAGGGCGGGCAGCCCGGCAAGGACCACCCCGGCACCGACGGCCACGACGAGCAGCCGGCGGCGCGTCACCTCGGAGCCCTCGCGCCCCCGCCGATCAGCCCGGCCTGGACGACGCGCGGCACCTCGCTGGTCGTGTCGACGTGCTCCACGACGAAGGAGTCGGTCGTCGGGTCCACCGGCGTGGTGGCAGCGCCCTGGGGCGAGCCCAGCGCGAGCGCGGCCACACCGAGGGCGACAGCGGCGGTGCCGACGG
>JAOPWK010000165.1 GCA_025965735.1 Frankiales bacterium | reverse complement strand
CCGGGGCGCCGCACGCCGCCGAGCAGGTGCGCGCGCGCTGGCCGGAGGTGGTGGTCAGCCACCACCGCGGCGGCGAGGTGGTCAACGCCGGCCGCGTGCAGGCGTGGGTGGTCGGCCCCGGGCTCGGCACCGACGTCACGGCAGCCGCCGCGGTCGAGGCCGTGCTGGCGCAGGACGTGCCGGTGCTCGTCGACGCCGATGCGCTGACGATCGCGGCACAGCACCAGGACTGGCTGCGCGACCGCACGGTACCGACGCTGCTCACGCCGCACGACCGCGAGTTCGCCCGGTTCGGAGCAGAGGTCACCGCCGACCGGATCGCCTCGGCGCGACGGCTGGCGCAGGACCTCGGCGTGCACGTCCTGCTCAAGGGGGACGCGACCGTGGTGGTCGGACCGGACGGACCGGCTCGGGTGAACACGACCGGCAGCCCGGCGCTGGCCACCGCCGGCAGCGGCGACGTGCTGGCGGGTGGTGTCGGGGCACTGCTCGCGCAGGGGCTGGCACCGCTCGACGCCGGCAGCCTCGGGGCCTACCTGCACGGGCTGGCGGGGCGGGCCGCACGGACCCGCGGCGCCTCGGCCGTCCTGCAGGCCTGGCCTGCGAGACTGGAGCCGTGAGGACAGAGGCCCGGATCGACCTCGGCGCGATCCGCGACAACGTCGCCGCGCTCGCCGACCGCGCGGCCGCCGGCGCGCGCGTCATGGCCGTTGTCAAGGCGGACGGCTACGGGCACGGGCTCGTCCCGAGCGCCCGCGCCGCCGTCGAGGGCGGCGCCGCCTGGCTCGGCGTGGCCTTCCTCGAGGAGGCGCTGGCCGTCCGCGACGCCGGGATCGACGTGCCTCTGCTCGCCTGGCTGACGACGCCGGGGGAGGACCGCTCCGCCGCCGTCGCCGCCGGTGTCGACCTCGGCGTCTACGACCTGGCGCAGCTGGAGGAGAGCGCTGCCGCGGCGCGGGCCACCGGGCGCACCGCCCGCGTCCAGCTCAAGGTCGACACCGGCCTGGCCCGCGGCGGCGCCGCCGTCGCCGACTGGCCCGACCTGTGCGCCGCCGCCGCCAAGGCCGAGGCCTCCGGCGAGGTCAGCGTCACCGGCGTCTGGAGCCACTTCGCGTTCGCCGACGGCGGCGCCGACCACCCCGTCAACGGCGAGCAGGCGAAGGTCTTCGCGCAGGCGCTCGAGGTCGTCGAGCGGGCCGGGCTGCGGCCGGAGGTGCGCCACCTCGCCAACAGCGCCGCCACCCTGACGGCGCCCGCCACCCACTACGACCTCGTACGCCCGGGCCTCGCGGTGTACGGCCTCTCGCCGGTGCCGCAGCTCGGGACACCGGAGCAGTACGGCCTGCGGCCCGCCATGACGCTGGCCAGCACGGTGGCCCTGACCAAGCGGGTGCCGGCCGGCACCGGCGTGAGCTACCTGCACCGGTACACGACCGAGCGCGAGACGACGCTGGCGCTCGTGCCGCTCGGCTACGCCGACGGTGTCCCGCGCAGCGCTACGAACCTCGGCCCGGTGCAGCTCGGCGGCCGCCGGCGCAGCGTCGCCGGGACGGTCTGCATGGACCAGTTCCTGCTCGACGTGGGCGACGACGAGGTGGCCGCGGGCGACGAGGTGCTGCTGTTCGGCCCCGGCACCTCGGGTGAGCCGACCGCGCAGGACTGGGCCGACGCGCTCGGCACCATCAACTACGAGATCGTCACGCGCGTCGGCGCCCGTGTCCCGAGGACCTACGCGTGAGCACCCCACGACGTCGCTCGCTGCGCTCACGACGCCGCGGGGACCCCGCATGAACAAGGGCCTGGTCGGGGCGGCCTTCGGCGTGGTCGCGACCGGCGCCGCGATCGGCCTGGCCGCCGAGCGGTACGCCGTCGGGCGCACCCGGCTGCGCCCGGACCCGGACGCGCGCCAGCCGTTCTTCGGCCTGCCCGCAGAGCGCACCCGCGAGGTGCTGGCCGAGGACGGCGTCGCCCTGCACGTGGAGGAGGTCGGGCCGGAGGAGGCCGCGCTCACGGTGGTCTTCGTGCACGGCTACACGCAGGAGATGGCCGTCTGGCACTACCAGCGCCAGGCCCTGGCCGAGGACAACCCGGGCCGGCTCGTCTTCTACGACCACCGGTCACACGGGCGCAGCGGCCGCGGGCGGCCGGAGTCGGCGACGATCGACCAGCTCGGGCGCGACCTGCTCGTGGTGCTGCAGGAGGTCGTGCCGACCGGTCCCGTCGTGCTGGTCGGGCACTCCATGGGCGGCATGACGATCATGGCGCTGGCCGCCGCGCACCCGGAGCTGTTCGGGACGCGGGTCGTCGGCGTCGCACTCCTCGGCACCTCCACGGGCAAGCTCGCCGACCTCACGTTCGGGCTGCCCAAGGCCGTCCTGCCGGTGACCCGCCGGGTGCTGCCGCTGCTGACGCGCGGGATGAAGAAGAAGCCGCAGCCGTTCGAGCGGACCCGTCGGGCCGGCACCGACCTGGCGTTCCTCGCGGCGCGCTTCGGCGGCTTCGGCGACCGCGACGTGAGCCCGTCGGTCGTGCAGTTCGTCGAGCAGATGGCCGCACGGACGCCGGTGGACGTGATCGCCGAGTTCTACGAGACCTTCACCTCGCACGACAAGCTCGCTGCGCTGGACGTCCTGCGCGACGTCGAGACGCTGATCCTGGTCGGCAGCAAGGACCTGCTCACGCCGGTCGACCACAGCCAGGCGATGGCGGACGTCCTGCCCGCCGCGCACCTGGTGGTCGTGGAGGGCGCCGGCCACATGGTGGCGCTCGAGCGCCCTGCGCTGGTCACCCTGCAGCTGCGCGCGCTGATCGGTCGCGCCGTCCGCGCGGCTGCCCGTACGGCGTGACGACTCCGGACCTGGCCGTACGCGAGGCGGCCGCGGCGTCGCCCACCCTGGAGGTGCTGGCCGAGCGCGCGCGCAGCTGCACCGCCTGCCCGGAGCTGGTCGCCACCCGGACGCACGTCGTCCCGGGGGCGGTGCCGGAGGGCGTCCGGCTGCTGGTGCTGGGGGAGGCGCCGGGGGCGCAGGAGGACGAGAGCGGCCTTCCCTTCGTCGGCAAGAGCGGCCGACTGCTCGACCAGCTGCTCGGCGAGGTCGGGGTGTCCCGCGCCCAGGTCGGGGTGCTCAACACGCTGAAGTGCCGCCCGCCCGGCAACCGTCCGCCCACCCGGCTCGAGACCCGCAACTGCCGCGGCTGGACCGAGCGCCAGCTGGCGCTGGCCGCGCCGCAGGTGGTCGTCGCGCTGGGGCTGTCAGCGACCCGCTGGTTCCTCGGGCCGACGTCGCTCGCGGCGGTGCGGGGGCGGCTGCACGAGCAGGGCGGCTACCGCGTGCTGCCCACCTACCACCCGAGCGCCGCGATCCGCTTCGGCCCGGAGGGCGAGCCCCGGCGGCTGCTGCGCGAGGACCTGGCGCTGGCGGCGGAGGTGTCGTCGTGACGTGGTCACGGGTGGTGCGCGACCTGGACCAGGCGCGTGCCGCGCTGGCCGCTCCCGGCCAGGCGCTCGACCTGCGGGTCGCGGCTGCGCTGGACGAGGCGTGGCGCGAGCTCGGCGCGCACGAGGTCGTCCCGGGCGAGCTGGCCGTACCTGTCCCGGTGCACCTGCCGGACCTGGCCGCGACCCAGGCGGCGGGCGCGCGGCTGGCGGCGGACCTGCAGGCCGGGGACCTGGTGGTCCTCAGCGGCCGGCTGGGTGCCGGCAAGACGTGCCTGACGCAGGGCATCGGCGAGGCGCTCGGGGTGCGCGGCGCCGTCACCAGCCCGACGTTCGTGCTGGCCCGGGTGCACCGCGGGCCGCTCCCGCTGGTGCACGTCGACGCGTACCGCCTGCGCGAGGCGGGAGCCACCCTCGACCTGGAGGACCTGGACCTGGACGCCTCGCTCGAGGACGGCGTCACGGTCGTCGAGTGGGGCGAGGGCGTCGTCGAGCAGCTGAGCCCGTCCCGCC
>JAOPWK010000306.1 GCA_025965735.1 Frankiales bacterium | reverse complement strand
CGGCGGCGGCGACGACGGCCGGGTCCAGCACGGCCGGGTCCGCAGCGGGGTCGCCGACGAGGTCGGCCGGGTCGAGCTCGGCGTCGACCTCGAGGTCCTCGGGGCTCGGCTCGTCAGCGGCGGTCTCGGCGGAGACGGCCTGCCCGGGCACGGCCTTCTTGCCGGCGGCCTTCTTCGCCGGAGCCTTCTTGGTGGCCTTCTTCGCGGCGAGGTCCGTGGGCGCCTCGAGAGCGGTCTCGTCCACGTCGGCGCGTGCGGTGCGGGGCGGGGTCACAGAGGCGTCCTTCGTCCTTCGGGGCGGCCGGTCGAGCTCAGGCAGGTCACACGGGTCCGGTGCCGGCCCACGAGGTCGAGCACCGTGGCTGATGGTCCCTGGGAGGGACGGGCACGACGCTCAGCCGCCGTCGCGGGTGAGGCAGTCACCAGTATCGCTGCTTCCGCGCTCGGCGAAGCCCAGAAGTGCCGGAAGGCCCGGGTCCGCGCTGGTCCCGGGCCTTCCGACAGCGCCTACAGCAGGGAGCGCAGGACGTACGGCATGATCCCGCCGTGCCGGTAGTACCCCTGCTCGCCGGGGGTGTCGATGCGCACCGTGACCGTGAAGCTCTTGTCGTCGGCCTTGACCGTGAGCTGGCGCGGGATGGAGTCGGTCCCGGCGATGCCCTCGATGGTGAAGGTCTCCTGGCCGGTGAGGCCGAGCGAGGCGGCGTTCTCGCCGTCGCTGAACTGCAGCGGCAGCACGCCCATCCCGATCAGGTTGCTGCGGTGGATCCGCTCGTAGGACTCGGCGATGACGGCGCGCACGCCGAGCAGCGCCGTGCCCTTGGCGGCCCAGTCGCGCGAGGAGCCGGAGCCGTACTCCTTGCCGGCCAGGATGACCAGCGGGGTGCCCTCGGCCTGGTAGGCCTGCGACGCCTCGTAGATGGTCGTCTGCTCGCCGTCCTTGACGGTGAAGCCGCCCTCGGTGCCCGGCGCCAGCTGGTTGCGCAGCCGGATGTTGGCGAAGGTCCCGCGGATCATGACCTCGTGGTTGCCGCGGCGTGAGCCGTAGCTGTTGAAGTCCTTGGCCTCCACGCCGTTCTCGGTGAGGTACGTGCCGGCGGGGGAGTCCTTGCGGATGTTGCCCGCAGGAGAGATGTGGTCGGTCGTCACCGAGTCGCCGAGCACCGCCAGCACCTTCGCGCCCGTGATGTCGGTGAGCGCCTTGGGCTCGCGTTCCATGCCGTCGAAGTACGGGGGCTTGCGCACGTAGGTCGAGCTCGGGTCCCAGGTGAAGGCGTCGCCCTGCGGGACCTCGATGGCCTTCCAGCGCTCGGTCCCGGCGAACACGTCCGCGTAGGAGGAGGCGTACATCTCGCTGGTGATGGCCTCGCCGACGACGGCGGCCACGTCGGCAGCGGTCGGCCAGATGTCCTTCAGGAACACGTCGTTGCCCTGCTGGTCCTGACCGAGCGGCTCGGTCGTGATGTCGACGTCCATCGACCCGGCCAGCGCGTACGCGACGACCAGCGGCGGGGAGGCCAGGTAGTTCATCTTGATGTCGGGGTTGATGCGCCCCTCGAAGTTGCGGTTGCCGGACAGCACCGACACCACCGCGAGATCGCCCTCGTTGACCGCGGCGCTGACCTCCTCGGGTAGCGGCCCGCTGTTGCCGATGCAGGTCGTGCACCCGTAGCCGACGGTCTGGAAGCCGAGCTTGTCGAGATAGGGCGTCAGGCCGGCCGCGTCGTAGTAGTCGGTGACCACCTTGGAGCCGGGCGCGAGGGTGGTCTTGACCCACGGCTTGACCGAGAGCCCCTTGTCCACAGCGTTCTTCGCGAGCAGGCCGGCGCCGACCATGACGTACGGGTTGCTGGTGTTGGTGCAGCTGGTGATGGCCGCGATGGCGACGTGGCCGTGGTCGATGTGGACCTGCTCGCCGTTGGCGAGGGTGGCGGGAACGGGGTGGGAGGGCCGGTCGGCCAGCGAGCCGGCGCCGTTGTGCGCGGCCGGTGCGGGGGAGTCGTCGGTCGTGCCCGGCGCAGCGGGGTCGCTGGCGGGGAAGGACTCGGCGCTGGCCTCGTCGACGCCCGTGCCCTCGACGGCTGCGGTGGCTGCCGGCGGGACGCCCGGCTTGCGGTCCTGCTCGACCGGGTCGGTGTCGACGTAGTCGGCCAGTGCGGTGCGGAACATCGCCTTGGCGTCGGTCAGCGGCACGCGGTCCTGCGGGCGCTTCGGCCCCGCGAGCGACGGCACGACGGTCGACAGGTCGAGCTCGACCCGCTCGGAGTAGCGCGGCTCGGCGGACGGGTCGTGCCACAGGCCCTGCGCCCTGGCGTACGCCTCCACCAGCGCGACCTGCTCCTCGGTGCGCCCGGTCAGCCGCAGGTAGGCCAGCGTCTCGTCGTCGACGGGGAAGATGGCGCAGGTGGAGCCGTACTCCGGGCTCATGTTGCCGATGGTGGCGCGGTCGGCGAGCGGGACGTTGCCGACGGCCGGGCCGTAGAACTCGACGAACTTGCCGACCACGCCCTGCTTGCGCAGCAGCTCGGTGACGGTGAGCACCAGGTCGGTCGCGGTGGCGCCGGCCGGCAGCTCGCCGGTGAGCTTGAAGCCGACGACCTTCGGGATGAGCATCGACACCGGCTGGCCGAGCATCGCGGCCTCGGCCTCGATGCCGCCGACGCCCCAGCCGAGGACGCCCAGGCCGTTGATCATCGTGGTGTGCGAG
>JAOPWK010000304.1 GCA_025965735.1 Frankiales bacterium | reverse complement strand
CGCAGCCGCCGTACGCCGCCGGTCCCGCGCTCGCCGAGGCCGGCGCCACGGCCATGTGCGACGTCAGCGACGGGCTGGTCGCCGACCTCGGGCACCTGGCCCGGGCCAGCGGCGTCGTCTTCGGGCTGCACGCCGGCCGCTTGGCCGACGAGGCCGTCGACCTCGCGCACGTGCTGCACGGCGGGGAGGACCACGCGCTGGTGGCGACCCTGCCGCCGGGCGCTGCCCCGCCCGAGGGTTGCCGCACCATCGGCAGGGTCAGCGCAGGCGCACCGGCAGTGCTGCTGGACGGCGAGCCGGTGGAACCCCACGGATGGGAGCACTTCTCGTGAAGCGGGTCCTCACGATCGCCGGCTCGGACAGCGGCGGCGGGGCCGGCATCCAGGCCGACCTCAAGACGATGCTGGCCTGCGGCGTGCACGGCATGAGCGTGCTGGCCGCCGTCACGGCGCAGAACAGCCTCGGCGTGCAGGGCTACTGGGAGCTGCCCGTCGAGGCGGTGCGCGCGCAGCTCGACAGCGTGCTCGGGGACATCGGCGCGGACGCCCTGAAGACCGGGATGCTGGCCTCTCCCGCGCTGGTGCACGCGGTCGCCGAGCGGCTGCGCGACGAGACCGCTCCGCTGGTCGTCGACCCGGTGGGGGTGAGCAAGCACGGCGACCCGCTGCTGCAGGACGACGCGGTCGAGGTGCTGCGCAGCGAGCTCGTCCCTCTGGCCACCGTCGTGACGCCCAACCTGCCGGAGGTCGAGCAGCTGACCGGCGTCCGGGTGGAGGACGAGGCGGGGCTCGAACGCGCGGCCGAGGCCGTCCTCGCGCTCGGGCCGCGGTGGGTGCTCGTCAAGGGCGGGCACCTTCCCGGCGAGGCGGTCGACCTGCTCAGCGACGGCACCAGCACCCACGTCTTCCGTGCCCCGCGGCTGGACAACCGGCACACGCACGGCACCGGCTGCACGCTGGCCAGTGCGATCGCGTCCCGACTGGCCCTGGGCGACGACGTGCCGGCGGCGGTGGCGGCGGCCAAGGAGTACGTCACCGGCGCGCTCGCGGCGGGCTTCGGGCTCGGCGCCGGGATCGGCCCGGTCGACCACGGCTGGCGGATGCGCCGCTAGCGCGACCTACCAGTCGTCCTCGGCCTTGTCCCGCGCGTCCTCGGCCGCGGTCCGCTCGGCCGCCCGCTGCAGCGCGCCTGCTGCCCGCTCGCGGCTCTCGTACGGCCCCATCCGCTCGTTGTTGGGGCAGCCGTCGCCCTCCTCGACCGTGCCGTGCTTGAGGCACCACCAGAAGTCCATGCGGGGACCGTACGCGAGACTGCAGGACCCGACGACGAAGGAGATCCCGTGGCCGTCTACGCCCTCGGCGACCGCACGCCGCAGATCCACGAGGACGCGTACGTGCACCCCGACGCGACCGTGATCGGCGACGTCCGCATTGCCGCCGGCGCGAGCGTCTGGCCGCGGGCCGTCCTGCGCGGCGACTACGGGACGATCACCGTCGGGGAGCGCACGAGCATCCAGGACGGGACCGTCGTGCACGCCACGCACGACAAGCCGACCACCATCGGCGCGGACTGCGTGGTGGGCCACCTCGCGCACCTGGAGGGCTGCACGGTGGAGGACGGGTGCCTGATCGGCTCGGGCTCGGTCGTCCTGCACGACGCCGTCGTGCGGACCGGAGCGCTGGTCGGTGCCGGCGCCGTCGTGAGCGACCGCGTCGAGGTGCCGTCACGCGCCATGGCGCTCGGCATCCCGGCCAAGATGCGGCTGGACGCGGTACCGGACGGGGTCATCCAGCTCGGCGCGGATGCCTACGTCCAGAACGCGAAGCACTACCGGGACGAGCTCAAGCGGCTGGACTGAACGACGAAGGCCCCGTACCAGCAGGTACGGGGCCTTCGACGGGTCGCGAGACTAGATCGGGCGCACAGCGTCCGCCTGCGGGCCCTTCTGGCCCTGGGTGATCTCGAACTCCACGCGCTGGCCCTCGTCGAGGGAGCGGTAGCCGTCGGACTGGATCGCGGAGTAGTGGACGAACACGTCCGCGCCGCCGCCGTCAACGGCGATGAAGCCGAAGCCCTTCTCAGCGTTGAACCACTTGACTGCACCCTGTGCCATGTTGCCTGTCTCTCTCTGACGGTGCGGTCCTGCACTCCGCGGGACCGAGTCGTGAACCACGCGGAGGAACCGTGCAGGACGTGCGACCGCCGCGAGAGTACACAGCGCGGGCACGGCAGGACAGCCCTTCCCGGGCTGTCGTGCAGGGAGTACGGAGTGGTGCAGCGGCTAGGAGGCGCGCAGGACCTTGCCGGCCTTGATGCAGGACGTGCAGGCGTTGAGCTTCTTCGGGGTCTTGCCCGAGGGGCCGGTCAGCGTCCGGATGCTCTGGATGTTCGGGTTCCAGCGGCGACGGGTGCGCCGGTGGGAGAAGCTCACGGACATGCCGAAGCCGGGGCCCTTGCCACACACGTCGCAGGTCGCAGCCACGGTCACTCCAAGTATCGGTACGGGGATCAGGTAAGGGACAGCCGCGCACGGTCCGGTCTGGCGCCGGACGACCTGCACACAGTAGCAGGACGGCTAGCCTCCGCCCGGGTCGTCGAGAGCGGAGGTGCGGGGCGTGCTGCAGGTGCTCGACGCTGCCGCCGTGCGCCGCTGGTGCGCCGCCGGGCTCGAGGCCCTGGCCGCCGCCCGCACCGAGATCGACGACCTCAACGTCTACCCGGTGCCGGACGGCGACACCGGCACCAACCTGCTGCTGACGATGGAGGCGGTGGACGAGGCGGTACGCGCCGCCGCGCCGGACATGACCGCCACCGTCCAGGCGATGGCGCACGGAGCGCTCATGGGGGCGCGCGGCAACTCCGGCGTGATCCTGTCCCAGCTGCTGCGCGGACTGGCCGAGGTGCTGGCCGAGGACGGCTCCGCCGGTGGCCTGCGCCGGGCGCTCACCCGCGCCGGTGAGCTGGCGTACGCCGCGGTGGCCACACCCGTCGAGGGGACGCTGCTCACCGTCGCGCGGGAGTGCGCCGAGTCGGTCGCAGGGCTCGACGGCGACCTGGCCGCCGTCGTGCAGGAGGCTCGCGCCGCCGCGGCCCGCTCGCT
>JAOPWK010000132.1 GCA_025965735.1 Frankiales bacterium | reverse complement strand
GTGGAGCGCATCGACCGCAACGTCGACGCGGTCGTGCCGCCCGTCCTGGCGGTGTCCGAGCAGCTCGGCGCGGTCACGCCGGAGCTGGCCGCCTTGGCCGACCAGGTCGAGGCGATGATCGCCGAGCAGGAGCAGCTGGAGAGCGCGGTGGGGCCCGTGGGCCCGCGGGTCGACGACCTGAGCGGCCGGCTGACGGCGCTGCAGGCCACGTTGCTGTCACTGGACACTCGCCTGGGTGAATTGGAGAGCGGCCTGGCCCGCTCGCTCGGCGGCGTCGAGGACCCCCTGCGGCGCCTCGCGGACACCACGGGCCCGCTCCCGGCCAGCCTGGACCGCCTGCAGCAGGGGACCGCGAGCCTGGAGCAGCTTCCGCTCTGGTTCGCCGATCTCCAGCGCGTGCTCGAACAGGTCGCGCTGCACGTCCAGAACCTGGACCGCAAGACCGGCCCGGCCCCGCCGGTGGGTCCTTCCTAGAGGTCCTCGGGCGAACCGTCAGCGCGGCGGCTCGGCCAGCAGACTGGCCACGGAGGTGGCGGTCCACCTCCTGCCGCCCGCCGTCAGCTGATGATCGGCGTTCAGCGCTGCGGCGATCGTCGTCAGGCTCGCTCCGGTCGCCAGCAGGTTGGCGATCCGCGCGTGCACCGCGGGCAGCACGGGCAGCTGACGCGCCGCGGCCAGTGGCCTTCCCTCGGCTCGACCTGCACGTGCTCCGGGCGGCTGCGGCAGGACCTTGTGGGTGCGCAGCCACCGGTCGAAGGCCGCCACGTCCAGGCCTGGAGTCCACAGGAACCCCTGCCCGTAGCCGCATCCCAGCGCCTGCAGCACCAACCGCTGCTGCTCGGTCTCGACCCCCTCGGCGATGCAGTCCAGCCCCATCGCGCCGGCGAGGTTGATGACAGAGGTGACGATGGCGGCGTCGTCACGATTGTGGCCGAGCCCGCTGACGAAGGAGCGGTCGATCTTCAAGGTCGTCACGGGGAACTGCTTGAGGTAGGTCAGGGAGGAGTAGCCCGTCCCGAAGTCGTCCACCGCGATGGCGAGCCCGAGTTCACGCAGCTCCTGCAACGCCCGTACCGCCGCGGCGACGTCGGACATGACAGCGCTCTCCGTCACCTCCAGCATCAGGTTCTGCGGTGCAGCGCCGCTCTCGTGCAGAGCCTGCCGGACGACCTCGACGACGTCGCCGTCGGTGAGCTGCCTGGCGGACAGGTTCACGGCCACCTGGAAGGTGCCGTCAACCAGGACGTGGGCCCATCGGGCAGCAGCCAGGCACGCCTCCCGCAGGACGATGCGGCCGAGTCCGACGATCAGGCCGCTGTCCTCGGCCGCACCGATGAAGGCATCGGGACCCAGCAGGCCCTGGCTCGGATGGCGCCAGCGCACCAGCGCCTCCGCGGCCACCGGCTGTCCGTCGGCCAGCCGCAGGACGGGCTGGAAGTGCACCAGGAGCTCGTTGTTGTCCATCCCACGGCGCAGGTCGTCGATGAGCCGGGCGCGTGTCACCGCGGCCGATGCAGGCTCGGCCTGAACGACGTGACAGGCTCCGGGCACACCCTCCTTGGCCGCGGACAGGGCCGCCTCGGCCGAGCCCAGCAGGCCGCCGCCGTCGGCGGCAGGGCCCATCGCCGCGCCGACGCTCGCGCTCACGACGAGGCGACACCCGTCGAGGTCCAGCGGTTCCTGGATCACGCCCAGCAGCCCTGCACAGACCTGTGCCACCTGCCCGGCGCCGGCCATCTTCGACAGCAGGAGGGCGAAGCGGTCGCCGCCGACCCGCGCGACGACGCCCTGGCCCTCCCGTGCCTGCGCGAGGCGCTGGGCCACCGCCACGAGCACGCCGTCGCCGACCCGGTGCCCGTACGCGTCGTTGATCAGGGTCAGGCCGCTGACGTCGACCACCGCGACCGCCGTCGATCCGGCGGCGCCGTCCTGGAAGACCGCGTCCAGAGCTGCCATCAGCGGCGCGCGCGTGGCCAGCCCGGTCAGCGGGTCCTTTCCGACCAGCTCCTGAAGCACCGCCTCGGCCATCTTGCGCTCCGACACGTCGATCACGTTGACGACCATCGCGCCTATCGCCGGATCGGCCAGGGCATTGGTCAGCGACATCTCGACCCACCGCCAGGACCCGTCGGCATGGCGCACGCGGGCGTCGAAGCAGTGGGTGGCGCCGCGCTGCGCGGCCACGGCAGCAGTCCAGATCGCCCGGACAGCGGGCTCGTCCTCAGGATGCACCAGGCTGAAGCCGACCGCTCCGACCAGCTCCCCCGGCGCGTAGCCGAAGCGCACCGTCACCGACCCGCTGACGAACAGCAGCCGCCCGTCTCGGTCGCTGAACAGGGCCACGTCCGTCGAGTGCGTCTCCAGGGACTGCCACCGGGCCTGGCCCAGCTGCAGCTCGCGCTGGGCCACAGCAGCCATGCTGACGTCCTCCACAACCGCTTCGAGGCTGACCAGCTGGTGTGACGCGTCACGGACCTCGACCAGGCTCAGCCGCGTCTGGAGGGCGCTGCCGTCGGCGTGCATCAGGACGCAGCGCTGCCGCTCCGCCACCCGCAGTCCCTCCGCCCCCCGCTCCACGTCCTCCACCGCCGCGCCGGGGTCGGCGTCGGCGCGCACGAGCTCCAGCAGCGAGCGGCCGATCAGCTGTGCCGTGTCGTACCCGGACAGTCGGCACAGCGCGGGGTTCACGTCGATGACGGTCAGGTCCGGCGCCAGCACCGCCTGGGCGACGACCGAACGGCCGAACCGCGCCTCGGCGAGCCGCTGCGCCCGCTCCAGCTGCAGGCTCGAGGCCATCTCGGGCCTCCTGTCGCGGACGACGAGCAGGAGCCCGCGGCGTCCCGCCACCGGGTCCTGCAGCGGGGAGAGCCAGCAGGACACCGGGACGGCCTGGCCGGACTTGCTCTGGAACCAGGTGTCCCAGGTCGGCGACGCGGCCCCGTCCACGACCGTGCGCAACGCCCGGGCCCAGGCCTCGCGCTGGTCCTCCTGCACGAGGATGTCCGAGGGCCGTCCCAGGACCTCGGGCCCGGACCATCCCAGCAACGCCTCGCATCCGTGGTCCCAGACGTCCACCGCGCCGGCGGCGTCCAGCAGCACGACCGCGTCACCGCTGTGACAGAGGGGGGCCTGCGTCAGATGCGGCGTCGGATCAGCACCCTGCCCCTCCGGGCAGGGCTGGTCAGGCTTGGTGCTCACGAGGCTTGCGCGTCTCCTCCGCGAGAAACCCACACGTGCTGTCCAGTCCGCTTGACAGTACCCCGTGGGTCGGAGCGCGTGGTCGGACCAAGCCCGGCTGGCCTGCGGGCTCAGCCCTGACCAGCCGCCTGGACGATCTGGTGGATGCGCGCGCGGCTCAGACCGGTGCGCTCCCGGATCCTCTGCAGGCTCTCGCCCGAGCGGTGCAACGCGCAGATGGCCCCGTCCCGGTCGGAGCAGAACCCGGCCTCCAGGCGTCGCAGGACGGTCAGGGCGGCGACGGCTCGCTCGACGGCCTCTTCGGGACCGGACGCGCCGTTGATGCCCTCGGCGAGTCGCCTGAGCCGGTCCACGTCCGACAGTGCCATAGGAAGATCGTCTGGGCTGCGGCCCGACCGCGCAGGCACTACGGGTGGGAACCGTCAGAAGTGACTAGCAGCCCCGCCCGTGCCGGTCCGTCCCGGTGGGGTCGACGGCGCGGATGAACGTGCCCGACGTGCGGGCGTCGCGGCCAGGCGTTCCGCGCAGGACGCGGCTGGCATGCTTGCCGGGTGAGCATCGCGGCGCCCGGTCCTGATGCCTCACCGCCTGGCCTGCGCCGACGGCTGCTCGCCCGGATCTGCGCGCGGCTGGGTGGCTGGTGCGAGCTGCTGCGCGGCGCGCACGCGGCCCGCGTGCCCTTCTGATCTGAGGAGGATCAGGCCCGACGTCAGGCCAGGCTGAGGAAGAGCTTCTCCATCTCGGCCATGTCGACGTCGTTGCTCTCCCCGTCGGCCAGCACGCACTGCTTCAGGCCGGTGGCGACGATGGTGAACCCGGCCTTGTCGAGGGCCTTGGACACCGCGGCCAGCTGGGTGACGACGGCCCGGCAGTCCTGCTGCTCCTCGATCATGCGGATGACACCGTTGATCTGCCCCTGCGCGCGCCGGAGCCGGTTCACGGTGGCTTTGAGGGCGTCGCCTTCGAGCTCGAGCTGCATCAGGTCTCCTGGGACATCGGCGTCCGGTGCCGGGCGCACCGGTGGAGACAACGCGACGGGCGGGTGGCTGCTTCCGGCTGGCCGGCCCCGACCCCGCAGCTCAGCGCTGTCGGACCGGGGGCCCTCGCGGTTCCGGGCCGCCATGCCGTCCCGTACGTCGTCGACGTGGACCCGGTCGCGGTCGGACAGCGGGTGGGAACCGTGCGCAGGCTCATGACACCCCTGCGTCCAGCGGCAGACCCGCGTGGCTGGCGGCGTCGAAGCTGTCCGCCACGACGGTGACGTCCTTGCCCGCGCGGCTCAGGATCGAGCCCGCGATGGTGGCGCGGTAGCCGCTCGCGCAGTGGACCCAGACGGGCCCGGTCACCTCCTCGATGCGCCCGAGCAGCTCGTGGAGCGGGATGTGCCGGGCGTCCTTCAGGTGCCCCTGGTTCCACTCGGCGTCCCGCCGCACGTCCAGGACGGCGACCTCGCCGGTGCGCCGTGCCCGGTCCAGGTCGGCGAAGCTGACCAGGTCGAAGGTGCTGAGCGACCGGCCGGCCAGCTCGGCCAGGGGCGCGGTCGCCTGGGCGGCCGGGCGGTCGATGCCGATGCGCACCAGCTCCCGCTGCGCCGCCGCGACCTGCTGCTGCGAGTCGCCGAGCAGCGTCAGGGGCGTGCCCCACGGAAGGAGCCAGCCGAGGTAGGTGACCAGGTTCCCGCTGGCGTCGAAGCTGAAGGTGCCGGGGACGTGACCGCGCGCGAAGGCGGTCCTGTCCCGCAGGTCGACGACCCACTCGCCGGCGTCGATCCGGCGGCGCAGCTGGTCGGCGTCGGCTTCGGCTGCCGGGGTGAGGTCGACCGGCTCGGGACCGGCGAGGTTGATCGGCCCCATGTGGGAGTACCAGGCCGGGATGTCGTCGAAGCCGGCGAGGAGCGCCGCGACGAAGTCCTCCTCGCCCTGCGTGAGCGCGGGGTTCCGGGTGCTCTGCTGCTCGACCGTGGAGGACGTACCGGACGTGGGGGTCGCCGAGCAGAAGCTGCCGAACCCGTGGGTCGGCAGGACGGCGGCATCGCCGGGCAGCATGTCGACCAGGCGCCGGACCGAGGCGTACTGCTGGCGCGTGAGCTGCTCGGTGAGGTCGGCGGACACCAGGTCGGTGCGGCCGACGGCGCCGAAGAGCATCGACCCGCCGGTGAAGACGAGCGAGGGCCGCTCCCCCACCCCGACGGCGAAGGACACGTGGTGCGCGGTGTGCCCGGGAGTGCCGATGGTGCGGATGGTCATGCCGGCGATCTCGCGCACGTCCTCGTCGCAGACCTGCGTCCGCGCGTAGGCCACGTCGGCCTCGCACGGGACCAGGTAGGGCACCGCGTACGTACGGGCGAGCTCCAGCCCGCCGCTGACGTAGTCGTTGTGCGCGTGCGTCTCGGCCACCGCGGCCAGGCGCAGGCCGCGGCCGTTCAGCACGGCCTGGACCCGGTCGAGGTCGCGCTGCGGGTCGATGACCAGCGCCGCGTGGCCGTTGTCGACCACGTAGCTGCGGTCGCCGAGGTCGGGCGTCTCGATGACGGTGACGGTCAGCCCGTCGCGGGTGAGGATGTCCTGGCTCACGCTCCTCCTCAGCTCTGGCGCGGTGCGCCGGTCTCGACCGGCCGTCCGGACCGGGTCCAGGCGGCGGTGCCGCCGGTGACGGTGCGCGCGTCCAGTCCGGCCTGGTCGAGCAGCTGCGCAGCCTGGAAGCTGCGTCCGCCGCTCTGGCAGACCAGGTAGACCGGTTCGGCGCGTGGCAGGTCCTGGAGGCGGACCGGCAGCAGGCCCAGCGGGAGCAGCTGGGCGCCGGGGACGTGACCCGCGGCGTACTCGTCGCTCTCGCGGACGTCGAGGATGGTCGCTCCCGCGGTCCGCGCGGCGTCCAGGTCCTCGATGGTGACGGTGGTCAGCACTGCCTCTCTCCTTTGTTCGGTATACCCCCCGGGGTACTTGGTACAACGCCTGGGGCGCGGTGCTGTTCCGCCTCAGGCTCAGTGCGAGAACGACACCCGGGGCAGGATCCGGCGCAGCCAGCGGGGCGTGGCCCAGGCGGTGCGCCCGGCCAGGCGCAGCAGGACCGGCATCAGGACCAGGCGGACGAGCAGGGCGTCGAGCAGCACCGCGATGCCCAGGATGATGCCCATCTCCTTGGGCGGCAGCGGCTCGGACAGCGAGAAGGTGAAGAACACCGCGACCATCACTGCGGCCGCGGAGAAGATGACGCGCCCGGAGTGCGCCAGCCCGCCGACCATCGCCTCGTGCGGATCGCCGGACTTCTCCCAGTGCTCCTTGGCCGCGGTGAGCAGGAACAGGGAGTAGTCCAGTCCCAGAGCGAAGATCATGCTGCCGAAGAAGACCGGTCCCCACGCGTCCAGGAAGCCCTGCGGCTCGAAGTTCAGCAGCCCGGAGCCGATCCCCTCCTGGAAGATCAGCCGGGCCACGCCGAAGGCGGCCGCAGCGGCCAGCAGGTTGGTCAGGACGGCCAGGGCGGCCACCAGCGGCGCCTGCAGCGCCACGAGCAGCAGCAGGAAACCCAGGCCGACCACCACGCCCATCACGAGCAGGGTGCGCTCGCGCAGCAGCACCTCCAGGTCGTGGTTCTCGGCGGAGGCGCCGCCGACAAGGGCCGAGGCGGGCAGCTGCGCGCGCAGCCGGTCGATTGCCTGCCCCGTGCCCGGGTCGGAGGGGTCGAGCCTGGGCATCGCCTGCAGCAGCACGGTCCCCGAGCCGTTGCTCGTCGGCGGCATGACCTGCGCGACCGCGGGATCGGCGTGCAGGGTCGCCGCGGCGTCGTCGGCGTCGTCTGCTGCGCTGACGACCTGGAGCAGCCCTGGCGCTCCCGGCCCGAACGCCTCGACGACGGCGGCGTAGCCGACGCGGCTCGACTCGTCCGCCGGCACGACCTTGATGCTGGGCATGCCGGTGCGCAGGCCGAGCAGCGGTGCGGCCAGGGCGATCAGCACGACCAGTGCCAGCGCGCCGTACAGCAGCGGCCGGCGCCACAGCCGCTCGCCCCACGCGGCGAAGCGGGCGGAGCGGTGCTCGCCGCCGCGGGCCCACGGCAGGGACAGGGCATCGACCCGGGCCCCCAGCTTGACCAGCACGGCGGGCAGCAGCGTGAGCGCCGCGGCGAGCACGAAGGCGACCGCGAGCATGATGCCCAGGGCCATCGAGCGGACGGCGGGCGCCGGGACGAGCAGCACCGCCGAGAGGCTGATCAGGACGGTGAGCCCGGAGAACAGGACCGCCTTGCCCGCGGTGTCCATGGTCTCGACGATGGCGGACCGTACGTCCTCGCCCTGGCCCAGATGCGCGGCGCGGAAGCGGACGACCAGAAGCAGCGCGTAGTCGATGCCCAGCGCAAGGGCGAACATGAGCGCGAAGTTGAGCGCCCAGATGGAGATGTCGCTGACCTGGGAGGCGAGGAACAGCGAGCCGGCGGCGGCCACCAGGCCGGTGATGGTGAGCATCAGCGGGAGGCCGGCGGCCACCACGGAGCCGAAGACGAGCACGAGGATCGCCAGCGTCACCGGCCAGGAGATCAGCTCGCTCTTGATCATGGCCTCCCGGTTGGCGGCGTTGAAGTCGCTCCACAGGACGCTGCTGCCGGTCATGGCGACCGAGATCCCGTCACCGGACAGCTCGCGCAGCGGCTCCTTGAGATCGTCCGCCGCACGGACCATCTCGTTGGTGTCGTCGGTCGCGGCACCGGCGGCGATGACGGCCGTGCGCCCGTCCGCGCTGATCGAGACGCCCGGCGACGGGCGGAGGACCTGCGAGACGCGCTCGTCGGCCTCCAGCAGGGCCATCGCGTCGGCGATCACGAGGCGCCCCGCGCCCGCGGTCACCGCGCCCCGGTCGGCGTGCACGACGACCTGCAGCGCGCTGCTGGACATCCCGGCGAACTCACGGTGGACCAGATCGCGGACGGCGACCGACTCCGAGCCCGAGGCCTCCCAGCCGGCGCCGGCGAGCGCGTGCTCGACCTTCGGGGCAAAGGCGCCGAGGCCGACGGCGAGGACCGCCCACGCGACGAGCACCAGGCGCAGGTGCGAGGCCGTCCACACCCCGAGTCGGCCGAGCGGACCGACGACGCGCGGATCGGGAGCGCCCGGGGCGTGCGCGGCGCGGCCGGGTGGCAGCGGCTGGTGGACCTCGGCGCTGGGGGGAAAGCTCTGGCTGGACATGAAGGGACCCTCCGGGGCCGGCTCGCGGGCTGGCCGCCTCTGCGGCCACGACACCGTGGCAGCCTATACCCTAGGGGGTATGCAGAGCGAAGCCCGGGGCCGGGCGGGCCCCCCGCACGCCCACCGGGCCCGTGGAGGCAGCGCATGACGGTGGTCGCCGCCGTCGGACTGGGCCTGCTCATCGGCCTGGTGATCGGCGCGCTCGGTGGTGGCGGGTCGATCCTCACCGTCCCGGCGCTGGTCTTCGTCCTCGGCCTGTCCGCGCAGGACGCGACCAGCGGCAGCCTGGTCATCGTCGGGATCACCGCCGCGGTGGCCACCGTCGGGCATGCCCGCAGCGGCCACACGCGCTGGCGTGCCGGGGCGCTGATCGCGCTGGCGGGCGTCCCGGCGTCCCTGCTGGGTACGGCGATGCACCAGCAGGTGGACGAGAACGTCCTGCTGCTGGCGTTCGCGCTGCTCATGCTGGTGGTTGCGGCCGGCATGCTGATCCGCCGCGTCAGCGCACCCGCCGCCGAGCGGGCTCAGCGCCCGGCGGCGCCCGCCGCCGCACGAGCTGCGCGGTGGCGCAGGTTGCTGGCGGCAGGCCTGCTGATCGGCTTCCTGACCGGCTTCCTTGGTGTCGGCGGCGGGTTCGTGATCGTGCCCGCCCTGGTCCTGGCGTTCGGCTACTCCATGCCCCTGGCGGTCGGCACGTCGCTGCTGGTCATCGCGTTGAACGCCGCTGTTGCCCTCGCGGCGCGGGCCGGCACGGGCAGCTTCGACTGGGAGGTGATCGTCCCGCTCACCGCGGCTGCCGGCGCGGCGTCCCTGATCGGGACGCTGCTCGCCAGCCGCCTCCCCGCACGCATGCTCACCCTGGGCTTCGGCGTCCTGCTCGTCCTGGTCGCCGGCTACGTGGGAACCCGCGCCGTGCTCGGGCTCGCCTGAGCGCTGCGTTCCCCCCTCGCTCCGCCGCCTCTGCGCGACACAGGGCGCCTGCAGGTGTGGTCGCGACCCAGGCGGGGACGTGTCCACCCGCACAGGACATCTACCCAGGAGGCACCGTGCCCCTCTCCGCCGCCGTCGACCAGAGCCTCGACACGGTTGCGACGACCACGATGTGGATCGCCACGGTGGCGGCCGTGCTCGCCCTGCTCGTGCTCGACTTCGCCATCACGCGCCGGCCCCACGAGGTGAGCATGCGCGAGGCCGTCGGCTGGAGCGTCTTCTACGTTGCCCTGCCGCTGGCCTTCGGCGTCTACATCTGGGCGGACTTCGGCGCGACGACGGGCGTGCAGTACCTCACCGGCTACCTGGTGGAGAAGTCGCTGTCGGTCGACAATCTGTTCGTCTTCATGCTGCTGCTGTCGGCGTTTGCCGTGCCCGTGGAGCTGCAGCAGCGGGTCCTGCTCTACGGCATCGCCGGCGCGCTCGTGCTGCGGGCGGTCTTCATCGCGCTGGGCGCGGCGGTGCTGGCCAACTTCACCTTCGCCTTCCTGCTCTTCGGCGCGATCCTGCTGCTGACCGCCGTGAAGATCCTGCGTGACCAGCTACGCGGCGGCAGCCACGACATCGACGTAGCGAGCATGCGGTCGGTGAGGCTGCTCAGCCGCTTCCTGCCAGTGACCGACGACTACCGCGGAACCAGGCTGCTGGTGCAGGAGCGCGGGGTCCGGCACGCCACGCCGCTGCTGCTCGTGGTCGCCGCGATCTTCGCTACGGACGTGGTGTTCGCCGTCGACTCCGTGCCGGCGGTCTACGGCATCACCTCCGACCCCTACCTCGTCTTCGCCTGCAACGCCTTCGCCCTGCTCGGCCTGCGCGCGCTCTACTTCGTCCTGCAGGGCGCGCTGAGCAAGCTCGTGCACCTTGGCTACGGGCTGGCGTTCATCCTGGCCTTCATCGGCGTCAAGCTCGTCCTGCATTGGGCCCACGGCATCTGGACGGGCGTCCCGGAGATCCCGACGCTGCTGTCCCTGGTCGTCATCATCCTCACGCTGATCGTGGTGACCTTCACCAGCCTGGCGGCCACCCGCCGGGGCGGCGATCCACGCGCCTCCGCGCACGTCGCCGAACCGGGTGGCCACGCCGACAGGGCCGTCGGCGGCGAGGGCGCGGCGGAGGGGACCAGGAGCACCGGCGCATAGCCGCGGGAGCGTGCGCC
>JAOPWK010000087.1 GCA_025965735.1 Frankiales bacterium | reverse complement strand
AGGAGGACCAGCAGGGCATCCTGCGGGCGCTGGGCGTGGACGAGGTGCAGGGCTCCCTGCACGCCCGGCCGATGCCGGCGCTCGCCGTGGCCGCGTGGCTGCGCGCCCGCGAGGTCGAGGCGCGGGTCTAGCTCCCGGAACGCGTCCAGGGGCCGGGACCGGCGGCGTCGACGACGCTTCCAGTCCCGACCCCTGGAGGGATCGGGCGTGCCCTGCTGTCTAGCCCCAACGGTTGCCGCGCATGTCGCCTCCTCCGTCTGCTGCTGCCCGCTGCTCCATCTGGGCTACTGCGACGGACCATATGGCTGCTCCGCGCTGTTGGCTAGAGGACGATCCGGACGAAGACGGCAACTGCCTCATCAATCTTGCAAGATTCACCCGTTCGGCCCCTCAAGAGGGCCGTTCCGGCCGTCGACGCCACCACCGTGGGCCGGCTCCTACCGCCCGGCGAGTTCCAGCGCCCGGGTGAAGACGGCGTCGAGCATGGGTTCGGTGAGCCTGCCGGTGAAGGTGTTCTGCTGGCTGACGTGGAAGCAGCCGAGCACCGTCAGCCCGCTGGGCAGCGCCACCTCCGCGCCGTGCGCGAACTTCGGCACCGGTGATGGCACCACCTCGCCCGCCCCGCGCAGCGTCGGCCACAGCGCCGACCACCCGTAGCCGCCGAGCACCACGACCGCCCGCACCGTGGGCTGCAGCAGCCGCCACTCCGCGGACAGCCACGGCGCGCAGGTGTCCCGCTCCGCGGGCGTCGGCTTGTTGGCAGGAGGTGCGCAGCGCACCGGCAGCGTGATGCGGACGCCGAGCGGCGCCTGCTCGTCGTACGCCGTGTCGGACGTCGGCGCGGCGGCAAGGCCGACCCGGTGCAGCGACGCCCAGAGCCAGTCACCGCTGCGGTCGCCGGTGAAGATGCGCCCTGTCCGGTTGCCGCCGTGCGCCGCCGGAGCCAGCCCCACCACCGCGATCCGCGCGTCCACCGGTCCCCAGCCGGTGATGGGCCTGCCCCAGTAGTCCTCGTCGGCGAAGGACGCCCGCTTGGTGCGCGCCACCTCCTCGCGCCACGCCACCAGGCGCGGGCAGGCGCGGCAGACCGACGAGCGACCGTCGACCTCGTCGAGGGAGGCGGCGGTACGGGCCAGCTTCGCCACCTGGGCCGCGGTGCGGGCGACCGGCGTCTCCGGTGTCGCGAGGTCCCGCGGGTGCCCCGACCCGGGAGGGATCACGGGGCGGAGGTGCCCTCGCGGCCGTACCGGTCCTCGAGCCGCACCACGTCGTCCAGCTCGGTGGTGGAGGCCTCGAGCATCACCGTGTCGACGAGCGCGGTCACCCGGTGCCGGACGCCGGGGCGCAAGTGGATGGACTCCCCCGGCGCCAGCTCGAACTCGTCCAGCGACGACTCGTGCTCCCCGACCTCGACCCGCAGCCGGCCGGAGAAGACGGAGATCGTCTCCTCCTTGCGCTCGTGGTACTGCAGGGACAGCGCGTGGCCCGAGTCAACGTGGATGGCCTTGCCGCAGTACTTGCCGTCCACGAGCGCGAACAGCGACTCGTGCCCCCACGGCTTGTCTGTACAAGGTGCGGTCGTGACCCAGTCCTGCTTGCTCACTGCTCTCCTTGTGAGGCGATGCTCCAGGCGATGCCGTCGAGGATGTCGGACTCGCTGACCAGCACCTCGTGCAGGCCGAGGCGGTCGACGAGGGTGGCCAGCACGAGGGCCCCGGCGCCGATGACGTCGACGCGGCCGGGGTGCATGACGGGCAGGGCCGCGCGGTCCGCACGCGGCATGGCCAGCAGCCGGTCGGTGACGGAGCGGACGTCCGCGGCCGGGATGCGGGACAGGTGGATCCGCTCGCTGTCGTACTGCTGCAGCCCGAGCGCGACGGCGGCGACCGTGGTGACCGAGCCGGCGAGGCCGACGGCGGTACGTGCCCGCTCCACCGGGACGACCTCGCGCACGAGCGCGAGCCCTGCCTCGACGTCGGCCTCGGCGGCCGCAACCTGCTCGCGCGTCGGGGGGTCACCGGCCAGGTGCCGCTCCGTCAGCCGCACGCAGCCGACGTCCACCGAGCGCGCCGCCTCGACGCGCTCCGTCCCGAGCACGAGCTCTGTGGAGCCGCCCCCGATGTCCATGACGAGGAACGGCCCGTCGGCCGGATCCAGGCCGCGGGTGGCGCCTTCGAAGGACAGCGCCGCTTCCTCGTCGCCGCTGACGACCTCCGGTGCGACCCCGAGCACCTCGTGCACCATCGCCTCAAAGTCCCTGCGGTTGCGGGCATCTCGGGACGCACTGGTCGCGACCATGCGGACTCGCTCCGCGCCCAGCGACCGGCAGGTGGCCGTGTAGTCGAGCAGCGCGACGCGCGTCCGCTCGATCGCCTCGGGCGCGAGCTCGCCCGTGCGATCCACGCCCTGGCCGAGGCGGACGACGCGCATCTCCCTGTGCACGTCGACCTTGTCGCGCCCGTCGACGTCGGCGACGAGCAGGCGGATCGAGTTGGTGCCGCAGTCCACGGCAGCCACCCTCACGAGGAGCGGGTCTTCTTGCCCGGCCTGGCCTCCGGGTCGTCGGGGTCCACGCAGGGCCCCTTGGCCCACCAGTCCGGCAGCTGCTCCAGCGCCTCGTCGCCGAACGGGTTCACCCCTGGACCGACGGCCAGGCTGTGCGCGACCAGCACGTGTAGGCACTTCACGCGCACCGGCATGCCCCCTTGCGCCGGCACGTCCTCCAGCACCTCCAGGCGATCCCGCCGTGCGACGTAGTCCTGCGCCGCCGCCTCGTACCGCGCCCGCAGCTCCGGGTCCTCCGCCAGCCGCGCGGTCTGCTCCTTCATGAGCCCGTCCGCCTCGAGCGTGCCGATCGCGGAGGCCAGCCGCGGGCAGGTCAGGTAGTACAGCGTCGGGAAGGGCGTGCCGTCCTCGAGCCGCGGCTTGGTCTCGACCACGTCGGGGAGCGCGCACGGGCAGCGGTGGGCGACGCCGGTCATGGCGCGCGGTGTGCGGCCGAGCTGGAGCCCGACCGCGGTGACGTCGCGCGGGTCGGGGGCGGTCACCGCTTCGGCGGTGCGGGGCGGTCGGCCTCCTCGACGCTTCCCCAGACCTGCGAGTACCAGGGAGCCTCGGGGCCCTTGTCCTTGTCGTCCTCGAGCGTTCCGGGCTCCGGCGCCAGCACGACGTAGGCCGTCTCGCCCGGCATCACGAAGTGCAGCCGGCGCCGCGCCTCGGCCGCCACGTACGCCGGGTCCTGCAGCCGCTGCTTCTCCGCCTCGAGCGCCGCGACCCGCTCGCGCTGGTCTGCCTGCGCCGTCTCGAGGGCGGCGATCTCGCTGCGCTGGTTGACGTACTCGCGCATCGGCAGCGCGGCGCTGGCGAGCAGGCCGGCGGCGATCAGCGCCAGGACCGCGGCGCGTGGCGTCAGCGGGCTGCGTCGTGGCGGCGGC